>NZ_JBFRUJ010000009.1:0-16075 GCF_041474575.1 Vibrio sp. 10N.222.51.C5 | reverse complement strand
CCAATTAGGAAACAAAGCCCAAATAAGGATTAAGGTGTTGCGCAGCCAACACTAAATCCCGAGTGTTGAACAAGCCCGAAGCCACTTTATTAAGTAAATTGTACGATTGAACTTGAAGGGCACATCGCTTTGAGGCTTTTCTCAAAGCGAGCGAAGCTAAGATAAGGTTGCGATAGCAATCATATCAATCAGTTAGCTATTTTTCGTTTCTTTCGTCGTTACATCTCCTCTGCTCTCGTCAATGCCATTCTCCTTGTTATCAATGCCTTTCGGCTAGATGGGTCGACTTACTCCAACACACGCCATCTGATGCTGACAGCAAGGGCATACTCGTATTGCTTTGGTTCTTATCGGTGCGGTTAGCGGCGGCATTATATAGAGCAAGTTCAATAACAACAGTTGAATGCGGGCTCTTAAGGCGTGTGCTTGACCACGTAAAAATCCGTAGTCTCGTACTCTCTGCAACCCTTTGGGCAGCACGTGTTGCAAAATGAGCAGCAAAAACTTCAGAATGGGCAAGGTGCGCGTTCGCCATGCATTGGTCTGGCTCTCTTTATAGCGGAAGGTGACAGTATCATCTGTGATACTGATGATGTCTTCATCAGGCAGCACACCACGATAGAGATAGCGAGCCAAATAGCTCAACGCAGCCTGACCGTATCCCACTTGTCTGCAATCGACCACCCATTGTTTGGGTATGCCACTCGGCAGCCACAACGTTGGGTGTTGATTAATGGCCTCTAGCATTCTTGCTCGCCATACTTTGGCCAAAGCAAACGCGTTGAAGAGGTAATGCTTGTTGCCTTTGTGCCACGTTTGCCTCGACGCGTCGTATTGGCCTGCCGCCACGATAATGTGCAGATGTGGGTGCAAGTTTCGTTGTCGGCTGTGAGTATGTAACACGGCGGTAAAACCAAGTTCACCTTGCCGTTGTCGGTTAGCAAAATCCTTTAATACCCCTGATGCCACCTTAAACATACCGTTATATATCGCTTTAGGTTGATGTCTTGCTAAGACCCTTAATTGATACGGCAAAGTGAAGGTCACCATGAAATAGTGAATAGGTAACCGCTTTTGCTGCTGACGTTGAAGCCAGTCAGCGGTGGTGCGTTGTTGGCACTGAGGGCAATGACGATGACCACAAGAAAGCGGTAATCGGTCATTGTGATGACAGTGACTGCAGAACCATTGTGAGCGACCTTGTCGTTCTGTTTTACAACGGAGCATCGCCCCAATGGCTCGATGCATATCGCCATTCATCTGCGCATAATCGTGACGTTTAAGCGCAGAGTGATGTTGGCGAAGCAGTTCAATAAAGGTACTCATGTAATGCTCCACGTTAATTCTAGAGCATCAGTTAAATGATTGATGGCCATCGCAGCATCGCGTTGTTTTAGCGTAGTCATTCGGGTGTAACGAGCCGTGGTATTAAGGCTTGCATGACCCAGTAGCGTTTGCAGTGAACGCAGGTCTAACCCTTGCTCAAGTAAGTGCGTCGCGAAGCAATGTCTAAGTGAGTGGGGGCTGGCGTGTTTTTGGATTCCGCACTCTTTGAGTACAAGTTTCATGGTTATTTGAATACCGCCACGATCCATAGGGGTGTCGCGACATGTACCAAGGCCAGGGAATAAGTAGTAAGGGTGCTTATGGGTAAGCCAATGCACGCGAAGAGCTTTAAGCGTTCGCAGCGGAAGCGGCACCATTCGGTCTTTTCCGCCTTTTCCTTCCCGTATGTGGACACGCATGGTTTGGCTGTCGATATCGTGAACCGTGAGGTTCAGTCCTTCACCAAGGCGCAACCCCATGCTGTACAGAGTAAGAAAAAACACTTGATAACGTGTCTGTCGAGTGTGGCTAATCAGCGAGCTGACTTGTTGCGGTGTCAGTATGTCGGGCAGTCGTTTTACTTGTGGCGGCTTGACGATATTGAGCCATTCCCACTGTTTATCGAGCGTGTAGCGATAGAAAAACTGCAAGCCATTACGATCGAGTTTTATGGTGCTCCACGAATGGGTTTGAATAAGAGACGCGAAGAACTGTTTGAGGTCAGAGGTCGTTAATGTATCAGGGGCTCGGTCGAAATGAGCGGTGACCCGACGAACCGCACGGGAATAGGCATCAATGGTCGCGGGTCGTTTACCTTGCAGCTTTAGGTTGGTAAGGTGTTGTTCATAAAGGGTGTTGTAGCGTTTTAAGTCATCGGGTTTCATGGGGTTACTCCTGTGAACGACCATCAGGGTGATGGTGTTACAAGAGTATGGTTTGCACTCGTTTTACTCTGCCGCGTAGCGGCTTCGTTCAACAATCGCATCAACACGATTTGCTACACTCGGCGTTGTCAGTTTGCCTTTAGTTTCAGTGATTAAGGCGTTAAAATTCAGCTAGGTCTGTATGGCAGCAAACGTGTTATGCAGGCGTTAGGTTTTTTGAGGTTGTTTTAAGTGAATCAGGATATTTATGAAATGGAGCATCGTTGTGTTGATCGTCACAATGAGCTTGCAGAGCATATTGATCGCATAAGTCAGGAGCATGCACGAATGCAAACGGATCAGAATGTTGCGATTATAAAAGAGGTTGTCTCACACGTTTATGGCAAGGCAAACTCATATAGTAATGTGATTATTGCTGCTGGTTATGTAGGTTTCTTTACTCTTTGGTCAAGCATTAAGACAGATTTACCTGACTGGGCTGTTTTGTCATCAGGGGCGTTAATCTTATTGTCATTGATGGTATTCATCGGATTTGAGTTATATAAGATGATTAGCAGTGCCCTCCAAATGCGTAAAATTACGACTAGGCTTCAATCACCGACGGTTGATACTTTGAAGGAAATTCAGAGTATCGAACAGCAAGTAAATTTACATAATGCTAGAGTTTGGATTTTTACCATCGTGCCTACAGTAATATCTGGCTTTTTGGCTGGGTTGGTACTCCTAATTAGTTTTCTGATTGAGTTTTTGTCACCATATTTACAACAAACCTAACAAATAAGGATTAAGGTGTTGCGCAGCCAACACTAAATCCCGAGTGTTGAACAAGCCCGAAGCCACTTTGTTAAGTAAATTGTACGATTGAACTTGAAGGGCACATCGCTTTGAGGCTTTTCTCAAGGCGAGCGGGGTCAAGATAAGGTTGCGATAGCAATCTTATCAACCAGTTAGCTATTTTTCGTTTCTTTCGTCGTCACATCTCCTTTGATTTCGTCAATGCCATTCTCCTTATTATCAAATGCCTTTCGGCTACATGGGTCGGCTCACTCCAACACACGCCATCTCATGCTCACAGCAAGGGCAGATTCTTATCGCTTTGCTCCTTATCGGTGCCGTTAGCGGCGGCATCATATAGACCAAGTTCAATAACAGCAGTTGAATGCGGGCTCTTAAGGCGTGAGCTTGACCACGTAAAAATCCGTAGTCTCGTACTCTCTGCAACCCTTTGGGCAGCACGTGTTGCAAAATGAGCAGCAAAAACTTCAGAATGGGCAAGGTGCGCGTTCGCCATGCATTGGTCTGACGCATTTGGAACTGCTTACCGTGAAAAACGAACTTCTATGTTTAAGTCGCTTCTTTCTGAGTTGGGTGCTGACAATCCAATAATAATTGAAAGGGTAGGCTCTGTTACAGTAGCTATTCAATATCAAGATGTCGTCTTCATATCGATGAGAGGTACTGAGACTTTTAAAGATTGGCGCAAAAACTTAAAATTCCGCAAAATCACACCATCACGATATGTACGTGATGAATCCAAAGTTAAGTTGCATAAAGGTTTTTACTTTGAAGTTGACTCGTTCATGGATACTTTGGAGGTAGAGATCAGAGAAAGGAGCTGGCAGAATAAAAAAATTTATATTACAGGCCACTCTCTTGGAGGGGCTTTAGCTGCGTTAACATATGCACTTCGCATAGGTGGTTTTCACTACTTTTACGATGATTATCGATACCATCGAAAAGGACTGTTAAATATCGTGTCTTGTTATACATTTGGTATGCCTAGATGGGGTAATGAAGCCGCAATTGAATACTTTCCAAGTCCATATCACGTTTTTGTTCGCAACGACATTGTCCCTTCAGTACCTCCAAAGCGTTTTGGCTTTGATGACTGTAAAATCAATTTTAACCTAGATGCACAGGCTTTTAAGTATGTTGACTTTTCAGATGGCTCTTTCAAATCATATATAAAGAATTTCAAGCTCTTCATTACAAAGGGTAAACTTGAAGATCACCGCATAGAAAACTATGTGGAGCGGATTTATAATAAAAAATAAAACTAACAGATAAGGATTAAGCGTTGCGCAGCCAACGTTAAATCCCAAGTGTTAAACAAGCCCGAAGCCACTTTATTAAGTGCATTGTACGATGATGTTCGAGGGCATTGCGCCTTGAACTGGTCTATTCACACAGGGCTCCAAGTTAATGATTTTCCATACCTGTAGTTATTCATGAATTGCTAATTTAGTAAACCACTGACCCAGAAATGTCCAGAGGCTTCATAGACCTGAAGTTTTACTTATGGCACTTTTCTAAAAAGTGCCAGTTAGCTCAGATCTGCCCCATTATGTATATGGAATCCACGTATTTACAAAGTGATTTTGGCAATAAAAGTTAAGATGCGGTCGTATATTCGGCTTCTTATTGAAGGAGCTACCCTCTAGCCTTTGATGTTTTGCGCACCTACTGTCCTTATCGCGCTAGCAGCTTTTTACAGCATGACAGAATGGCCAGGTTCTCAGTAGGTTGGTCTTACCTTTTATGCATCATCATTTTGTAAAATTTAAAAATTTGGTAGTGATTAATGAGTGAGTAATACTGGTTTATATTCAGTCTCATACCGAAGCATTGCCCACGCAGTACGTACCACTTTGTTAGCCAGTGCAATGCAGGCCTTCTTGAAGCCGATACGATCTATGATGCTCCTCAACCAAGCGTCCTTCTGAGTCTTCGGTTTTTCGGGTAGTCGCCCAACGTATGACATTGCGCCAAGATAAAGAAGCGAGCGTAGCTCCTTCACACCACCGCATTTATCGATCCCAATCATAAAAACTTTGCCTCCTGAACTGTGCTGTTTAGGTGTAAGACCAACAAATGCTGAAGCTTGTCTTCCATTCTTGAACTGCTTTCCATCACCAAGAGTTGTATAGAGCATCGCAGCAGTTGTTTCACCAACCCCTTCAATGCCCATTAATCGTTGGCACGGCTCTATCTGACGGGTTAAAGCATTTTTCTCTTTTTCGAATGCGATGAGTTTTGCTTTAAGTTCTTTATATTGCTCCCAAAGCATCGACAGAACGGATACGACATTGGAGGGTATTGGTGTATTGCCATCAAGCACGGTTTGAACCGACGCTTTTAAGCCTTTTCACCTCTAGGGTTTGCTATCCCGTAGCCCAAAATTGTCCCTCTAATGTGAAGAGCTAGGGAAACAACACTACGAGATAAGAATCTACGGCTAGTTTCTAAAGAATGCATAGCTTGTTGTTCCAATGACTTTGGACGACTGTACTTGATACCAATTTGTATAGCGGCGTTAGCGATGGCGAGAGCATCATTATGATCCGTTTTATGACCTTCTAGGTATCCTTTCACCTTCTTAGGGTTAATGATTCGGACTTCATGCCCAAGTTTTTCTGCTAATTGCCCCCAGTAATGGCAACCGCAACAACCTTCCATGGCGACAATCGAAGGCTTAGCCTTTGCCAAGAACTCTTTCATCTTCTGGCGACTCAGAGGTTTATTGGACATTAGCTCACCATGAATGCTGATATGGCAGGCTTGAAGAACATTTTTTGCTAAGTCGATAGCGATAACATTTTTAGTCAACATATTGGAACCCTCGGTTTTTTCTCACACTCCTAAGTCTAGATTGCTAAGGAGGGAGTGGATTCCATACATCACGTTAGTGTTTTTACTCATAGCTATCTTGTTAAAGAAAGTTTGTCCTATAAATAGTAATCTGAATAGTCGATTCGAACATTCTACAAGTTTACTCAAAACGTCCACAGGTTAACGGGGAGATTTCCGTCTTTTTGCGACTAGAGTGAACTTATAGTCACTGGATTTAAAGTAGTTGCGACTATATTCGAATACAGTGTCATCGTGTAGGTAGCTGCGAGTGCGCTTCTCAATGATCGGGTCGGCAGGACTGATGCCTAGCAACTCAGCAACATCGTTAGCCGGGAGGATGGGCACGATTTCCTGCTCACTTCTATCTATCACCAGTTTTTTCTGCTTCTCGATATAATCGTATTTCGAGCCTTGCATCACTTGATAGGTTAGATCCGGGAACATGTCGACTGGCATCCATGTCTCTTCAACGGTGATTGGGTTGTCATCGACAAAACGAACGCGTTTTACGTAAAAAATTCGAGCGCCTTCGTTGATGTCTAAGTGCTCTGCTAGTGTTAACGAGGCAGATTGAATTTCAAAGGCAATTACATCGCTATGAGTTATCCCACCTAAATGAGCCCATTTTTCCGCAAAGCTACTTTGTTGGTAGATATCGTAGTTAACCTTATTCTCTTTAACGTAGGTGCCACTACCCTGAATGCTCTCTAGCTCTTCATTTTCGATCAGAAGTTTAAGCGCCTGACGAACGGTTACTCGGCTGGCAGAAAACTCTTCGCACAATTGAGCTTCTGTTGGCAGCGCCTCACCTACCTTGTAAATCTTACTGCTGATTTTTTCTCGAATGGCGTCAGCTATTTTGCGATACAGGGGCAGTCTTGCCATGTAAACCTCGAAAACAATACAAAAGAGATAGGTGACAACGACTTGTGATCACCTCTAGAGGCTTAATGATACGAATTAAAGCACTGAATACAAGAAATGGTTGTTGAGTGAGTGAGCTGATAATACAAAAAAACTCCAAGCGGGGGAGGCTTGGAGTTTTGGAGCATACTAAGTGAGGGTGAGTTAAGCTTTCGTTTCAGCTAACTTCTTTTCTTTTTGGTTTCCTATTACTTTTAATCCGATGGTTAGTGCCATTGACACTGCAATACCGATGACGAAGTAAGTCAGCCAAGCAACAGGGTTACCGATGACAGGTAGCATGAACACTGCGCCGCCAGCTACGGTACCAATAGTAATCTTAGAAGAAAGAATTAATGCAGCCGCTACACCACCACCAATCATATGAGCAGGGATGATACGCATTGGATCTTTTACAGCGTAAGGGATAGCACCTTCAGTGATACCACAGAAACCTAAGATAGCGGTTGAAGGGCCTGCCAAGCGATCTTCTTCATCGAAGAAACGTTTGAATACGACAGACATAATGCCTAATGACATACCAGGGATACATTTCGCAGCAGTAAAGGCAGCGTAAAAGATTGATGCATCACCAGCGAAGTCACCACTTGTACCAACACCGATACAGAATAGGTAAGCCGCTTTGTTTACCGGGCCGCCCATATCGAAACAAGCCATAGCACCGAGGATGAAACCAAGAATCAGTAGGTTGTTTGTGCCCATTGAGGTTAGCCAGTCAACCAAACCACTGTTAAGCATCGCGAAGAACTTACCAGGGCCCGCATACATAAAGATTAGTGTTGCGATACCCGCTAGTAGAGGTGTGATGATAATCATCTTCACTGACTCTAGTACTTTCGGTACTTTGATCTGGCGGACAAGCATAACAAATAACGCTGCTGCTGCACCGGCTACTAAGCCACCTAGGAAGCCGCCGGTCATGATAGAGATCTTACCGAATCCACCACCAACAGCGACGAAACCACCGACGAAACCAGGAGCTAGACCAGGTTTACCGACCATACCGTAAGCTGTAAATGCTGCAAGCACACAGATTAACAGTGGGTTAAATGCTTTTAACGTGCCGTAGTATAGGAAATGAATAATGCCTTGAAACGAAGACTCAAACTGCGCTTTGGCTTCTGGCTGTGCAATAGCTGCATAAACTTCTTTCTTAATTGCACCGATTTCACTGTTTGCTAACCCTTCAGCGGCGTTAATTATGCCAAGGTCTGCGTATGTTTTGCCCGTGTATTCAACCAGTATCGCTTCATCATAAAGGTGGGTGTAATCGTAGCCGAAGAATAGATTTAGAAGACCTACACAAAGACCACCGATTATAACAAGAGGAATGATGTGAGATACGCCTGAAAGAGCGCCCTTGTACCAAAGTTTCAAGAAACTAACGATCATATTGTCGTTGCTCTCTTCCTTCTCGGCAAACTTGTTGGTCGTCGTGGCTGCTTTCGCATTTGAGCCACCCGCTTTGACCTTCTCTTCGAGTGCATCAAGCATTTCATCAGCGGCTTTGATACCATCTTTAACCTTACCTTGCACAGACGTTAGCCCCTCGAAGCGCTCAGCTTCAATTACGCCTACGTCAACAGCGTAGATAATGCCATCGGCCTGCGCGATATCTTGTGCGGTTAGTTTTCCATCTAGTCCATTCGCACCTTGCTTCTCGACCTTTATTTCCCAACCGCGCGCGGCTGCTTTCTTTTCTAAATTTTTAGCCGCCATGTAGGTGTGCGCTACACCGGCTGTACATGCTGTAATCGCTAAGATTTTCATCTGATGTTCCTTTGCGTCGTCTCTCGTCATTTGAGCGACAAATAGGTCACTCAATGATTATATTCTTACTTAATTTGTTTTAATCATCTGTGATGATTCTCACAGGTTGTATTATTTGTATTTAATTTGTTTTTATTGTTCTTAGTGCCAAAGTAATACAAAAAATGCAATATGACTATATATCATTGAAATATAATGCTAAATAGCTACGAGGCGACATTAAGTAATAAAACCCTTATTTAAATAGAATAGCTTGTATTCGCCCTTTGGCGCTTAGAGGTGAGGGTAAATTTATAGTTGTTGGTCGTGAAATAGTTTCGGCTATATTCGAAGATGGTGTCATTTTCTAGGTATCCGCGAGTACGCTTTTCTATAACAGGTTCTGTAGGATTGACTCCAAGCAATGTCGCCACGTCACTTGGTGGAAGGACAGGCATGATTTCTTGCTCACTTCTATCTATCACCATCTTCTTTTGCTTTTCGATGTAGTCATATTTCGACCCTTGCATCACTTGGTAACTGAGGTCTGGGAACATAGTCGTTGGCATCCAAGTCTCTTCAACCGTAATGGCGGTCTCGTCCAGGAAACGTACTCTCTTGATGTAGAAAATGCGCTCGCCTTCATTGATATCCAAGTGTTCGGCCAGCGTTAATGAGGCGGCTTGTACCTCGAAAGATAAGACATCGCTGTGTGTTACTCCCTGCAAATGAGCCCATTTCTCAGCAAAGCTGCTCTGTTGGTAGATGTTGTAGTTTATTTTGCTCTCTTTTACATAGGTACCACTACCTTGAATACTTTCTAGCTCTTGTTGTTCGATTAGAAGTTTAAGCGCTTGGCGTATAGTTACGCGGCTGACAGAGAACTCTTCACGGAGTTGTGCTTCTGTCGGTAGTGCTTCACCAACCTTGTAAATACCGGTGCTAATCTTATCTCTAATGGCATCAGCGATTTGTCGGTACATGGGTAATCTTGTCGTCATATCCTAGCTAACCTCTTGCGTATTAACCTGTAGAACCACTCTAACAGGTCTTAGTGTGTGACCTTTGACTTGAATAATACGAATTCTACCCAGTTAAATAATGATAAAGAATACAAATATGGACCTTTAACTCCAATTTAATACATATCGTGATATTTGTGAGATCTGCATCATGGTTTATTTGTATTTGATTGGTATTATTGTTGTCACATAAACAGATAACCCAAAAGAACGTGAACACGGGGCTAAAACTATGAACCTTACAACGCTTACCAACTCATCACTGATTAATCTACAAACGACGTTCGAAAGTCGTGACGCTGCAATTGAAGCACTCGCTGAACAACTCGACCAACAAGGCAAACTGCACGACAAAGAAGAGTATTTAAAAGCTGTGTTTGCCCGTGAAGAGCATGGTGCAACGGCGCTAGGCGAAGGCCTTGCTGTTCCACATGGCAAAACCGACGCAGTGAAAGAAGCAGCATTTGCAGTCGCAACCCTAAAACAAGATTTGAAATGGCAGGGCATTGATGAAGAAGAGGATGTAAATCTGATCTTTCTAATTGCTATTCCTAATGCTGAAGCGGGCTCTACACACATGCAACTGCTGACCGAGCTGACAAGTACTTTGATTGATGATGAAGTTCGTGAAGCGGTAGTTAGCGCGACAACTGTAGAACAAATTTTTGCACTTCTTAGCGATGAGGAAGAACAAATTGAACAGGCAGCCGAAGAATCTGCACCAGTAGTTGAAGAGAAGAAAGGGTTGTTTGGTTCTATTGCTTCAAAGTTATTTGGATAACTCAGCGTTTACTCAAAAGCCATTACTCATTTAAGTCGCACAGCACAGTCTTTACAGGTACAAAACAATGACTAAATCACGCGTTCATATTACCCCACACATGCACTGGGATCGCGAATGGTACTTCACCACTGAAGAGTCTCGTATTCTTCTGGTGAACAACATGGAAGAGATCATGCAACGTCTGGAGAGCGATCCAGAATACAAATACTATGTACTTGATGGTCAGACCGCTGTCCTTGAAGACTACTTTGCCATCAAGCCAGAAAATAAAGAGCGTGTACGTGACCTAGTTCAGGCGGGCAAACTTATTGTTGGCCCTTGGTACTCTCAAACTGACACTATGCAGGTTGGTGGTGAGTCAATCGTTCGTAACATGTTGTACGGCCTACGCGATTGTCTAGAGTTAGGTGAGCCAATGAAAATTGGTTACTTGCCAGACTCGTTCTCAATGAGCTCACAGTTGCCGATGATCTATAACGGATTTGATATCGATACAGCGATGTTCTGGCGTGGTTGCTCTGAGCGTCACGGTACCAACAAAACTGAGTTCTTATGGCAATCTAATGATGGTTCAGAAGTAGCTGCACAAGTACTGCCTCTTGGATATGCGATTGGTAAGTACCTACCTCAAGATGAAGAAGGGCTGCGTGCTCGCCTAGACAAATACTTCCCGGTGTTAGAAAAACCGTCAGTGACCAAAGATATCCTGCTGCCGAATGGTCACGATCAGATGCCAATCCAAAAAGACATCTTTGAGGTGATGGACAAGCTACGTGAGGTTTACCCAGAACGTGAGTTTGTGATGAGCCGCTTTGAAGAGGTGTTCGACCGCATCAAGCAAGAACGCGATCAATTACACACAGTAAAAGGCGAGTTTAACGACGGCAAATACATGCGTGTGCACCGTACAATTTCGTCAACTCGTATGGATATCAAGCTGATCCACGCTCAGGTAGAGAATAAGATCGTCAACATCCTAGAACCTCTTGCTTCTATCGCTTGGTCACTAGGTTTTGAATATCACCATGGCTTGATTGAGAAAATGTGGAAAGAGAGCATGAAGAACCATGCCCATGACTCTATCGGCTGCTGCTGTTCAGACAAGGTGCATGCGGAGATCCTTAACCGTTACATCCTAGCCGACGATATGGCGAGCAATCTGATCACCTTTTACAAGCGTAAAATTGTTGACCACATGCCAGCGCGTGAAGGCTGCGACAAGCTAGCTTTCTTTAACCTATCGCCATACGAACGTGAAGAGGTGATCAACACCACCATCACTATTCGTGCAGAGCAGTTCAACATCTTCGATGATAACGGCAACTCAGTTGAGTACTTCATCCAAGATCAGCGAGTGATCGACCCAGGCAAGATTGACCGCCAGATTGTCCACTACGGTAACTATGACCCGTTTATTGAGTACGATATTCAGATTAAACAATCTGTACCTGCGATGGGCTTTGCTACCTTGCATATTCAAGGCAATGAACAAGGTGCTCAGAAGATTGCCGAGCAGAAAGATTACCTGCTAGAGAATGAGTTCTACACCATCAAAGTGAACGACAATGGCACCCTAACCATCTTGGACAAAGAAACCGAGATGACATACGACCAAGTGCTAAAAATTGAAGATGGTTCAGACGATGGCGATGAGTACGACTATTCGCCATCTCGCAAAGAGTGGCTGCTTTACTCAGATGAGTTTAAAGTCGAAACCGATATTAAACATGAAGGATTCCAATCGGTTGCTAGCATCAAACTGCGAATGGATGTACCAGCTAATCTGCAAGAGCGTGAAGAGCGCACAGGACAAAACGGCTATGTAGATGTCGATTGTCAAGTGGTACTTAAAGCCGGTTCACGCCGCATTGAAGTCCGTATGGAGCTAGATAATCAAGCAGACGATCATCGAGTACGTGTGCTTATCCCAACGCCATTTGTCTCTGAAAATGTGGTGGCAGATAACCAGTTTGGCCTTATCACTCGACCAACTAACGACCCTGCAATGGAAGTATGGGAGCAAGAAAGCTGGAAAGAAGCGCCAGTGCCTGTGTACCAGCTGATGAACTTTGCTGCGGTTGAAAACCAGACAGGTGGACTGGCATTGATGACCAATGGTCTGCGTGAGTTTGAAGTCGTATCAAGCCAAGGCAATGAAGAACGCGATACCTTTGCTCTAACTCTACTGCGTGGGGTAGGAGTTCTAGGTAAAGAAGAGTTGTTGCTGCGTCCAGGACGTCCTTCAGGTATCAAGATCCCGACCCCAGACTCGCAAACTCGCGGCAAGTTGGTGTGTGAATTCAGCTTACTTGGTTTTGCTGGCAACCATATCGCGGCCAACGTTATGGCTAAAGCACGAGACTATGTAACGCCAATCGAGTGTTACAACAAGATCCCGTACAACGCAATGAAGCTAAACGTCGGTGAGCAAGACAAGCCGTTAACCTACTCGCTTCTTGCCAAAGAGCAGAAAGGAGCTGTTCTTAGTGTACTGAAGAAAGCGGAAGATGAAGATGCCTTAATTCTACGTGTCTACAACCCGGCTGAATCTGGACAGATTGAAGATGGTGTTACCTTCACTCAACCAGTGACTTCATGGCAAGAGACCAGCTTGGATGAGCGAGTACGTGATACCGAAGTCGCTAGCCAGAGCTTTGGTGCACTTAATGCGTGTCAGGCTAAATCATTCCAAGTGAAGTTTTAATCCTAGTTTTTAACCGTAGAAACCTCCGCTCTGATTCCAACTGGGCGGAGTTGGTGAACCGAGATGAAGATTGTAATTGCCCCCGATTCATTTAAAGAGTCTCTTAGTGCCAAGCAGGTATGCCAAAGCGTTGAAGCCGGTTTTGCACAAGTATTCCCAGAAGCGGAGTATGTGCATCTACCGCTGGCCGACGGAGGTGAGGGAACGGTCGATGTATTGATGCAAGGGTTAGATGGCATTGTGCAAACTACCCAAGTGATGAACCCACAAGGTGAGACCGTCGATGCACATTGGGCACTGCTTGATGACGGTAATACGGCATTGATAGAGATAGCTTCAGCATCGGGATTAGACCTAGTTTCGCCACAAGATCGCGATCCTGCCCTTGCAACTACCTATGGTACTGGTGAGTTGATCAAAGAGGCACTTGAGAAAGGTGTAAATAAAGTCCTGCTTGGTCTTGGAGGCAGCGCCACCAATGATGGTGGGGCTGGTATCGTCCAAGCATTGGGTGGCAAGTTGTTGGACGAGCAAGGCAATGAGATTGCCTTGGGTGGTACTGCTCTTTCTAACCTTTCTCGTATCGACTTAAGCAATATCCATCCTCGATGCCAACAGGTCGAGTTTGTGATCGCTTGTGATGTCAACAATCCATTAGTTGGTGAAAACGGCGCTAGCTATATCTTTGGTGCTCAAAAAGGGGCTTCCTCGGAACTGATTGATCAGCTTGATGACGCGTTGAATCATTTTGGAGAGGTCAGCAGCAATCTCACTGGAACAGATAACCGAACTACACTTGGCTTTGGCGCTGCTGGTGGCGCATCTCTTGGTTTATCACTGCTATTTGATATCCAAATCAAGCAAGGTATTGAGATGGTTTTAGACACCTTAAACGCAGACCAAGTGCTGCAGGGCACGGATCTGGTTATTACTGGCGAAGGCCAGATGGATAACCAAACCCTGCAAGACAAGACCCCGTTTGGTATTGCTAAACGAGCCACGCTACAAGGTATTCCCGTGATTGGAATTGCAGGCTCATTGGGTAAAGAGATTGATGAACTCTACAACGTTGTCGATAGCACCTTTGGCACGGTTCGTTCACCACAACCACTAGAACAAGTTCTGACAGAGGCGGGCGATAATCTGACTCGCACTGCACGCAATATTGCCGCTACTTTGAAAGTCGGCGCACAGATTTTTGGAGAGAAGTAGTATGTCTCTATTTAAGCTTGATAACGTCATCCAAAACTATGCATGGGGTAGTAAAGACTCCATTCACAACCTATTTGGTATCAATAATCCAGAGCACAAGCCACAGGCAGAGATCTGGATGGGTGCTCACCCAAATGGCTGCTCTAGGCTCGATGGTACCGGAGAGCCTCTTGCTGAGGTAATTGAGCACAACAAGCAAGATATTCTTGGTGGCTACACCGCTGCACGTTTTGGGGAGTTGCCTTTCTTATTCAAAGTGCTTGCCGCAGGGATGCCACTCTCTATTCAGGTACACCCTAGTAAACATAAAGCGCAGCAAGGGTTTGAGCGAGAAAACCAACGAGGGATTCCGCTAGATGCCGCGCACAGAAACTATAAAGATTCCAACCATAAGCCTGAATTGGTTTACGCTTTAACCTTTTATAAAGCGATGAATGGATTTCGCCCAATTGCAGACATTATTACTTTGTTTAAAGAGGCCGACATTCCAAGTCTGGCGAAAGAAATTTCCGAGCTAGAAAAGCACGCAGATAGTGCAGCGCTAAAAGAGTTCTTTGCTGCGATTATGTCACTTGAAGGTGAACGTAAAAAGGTGGCACTGGCTGAACTTGGTGAGGCGCACAGACGTCCGGCTAAAACCATGATAGGGCGCGAGGCTCTGCAGTACAGTGCTGAGTTTAAGCGGCATTATCCTGGAGATATCGGCCTATTTTCTCCACTAATGCTTAATACTGTTGAATTAGCACCTGGCGAAGCAATGTTTTTGTACGCCGAAACCCCACATGCATATGTGCAGGGGACTGGTCTGGAGATAATGGCAAGTTCAGACAATGTTTTGCGCGCAGGGCTCACACCAAAACACATTGATGTAACTGAGTTAATAGATAACACCTCATTCGAACCGATTGAACCAGCGGAGATTCGGCTAAAACCAATATATAAAGAGAGTAATAAAGTGAGCTACCCGATCCCAGTTGATGACTTCTGCTTTGAAGTAATGACAGTCGAGATTACCAGCCAAGCACAGTTTGTTCGTAGCGCAGAAATACTGTTTTGTATTGAAGGTGAAGTTGCAATTTCAAGTCAAAATAATCACGTTGTGTTGAGAGCTGGTGAATCAGTATTCGTTAGCAGTAACTCAGTGAAATACGATTATCAAGGGCATGGGAGGATAGCCCGAGCATTCAATTAATTTTCATATGCTTGGAACCTTGATGTGGCCAAAGTAGACACTACTAATTAAACGGCTCCTGCAAACAATACTGAGTAATTGGCTGCCCGACGTGCTTTTTGTCTATTTTAAGACAAATCTCATTTAACTTACTTAAACTAATCCATTGCTCACTAAATTAGCAAATCGCGTAGCACACTTTTGTCCAGAAACTTCTCACGCACCATTTCGTAACTCAGAAATGCCCAGAACCTTCTTAAGGCTCAGAGATTCTGTGCGGAAAGGGATTAAAGTGAGTAACCGTGTATCGGGGGGCTTAGCCTGCATGGCTATTGCAGCACCGTTGGAAATACCTAACTGATGCCGTTGAAGAAGCTATTATACTTATGTTGAAATAGACTGAATTACTAGCTGGCGGTTGTAAGCAGGTTAAGTACGTTAGGATAAAGTATAGTTGCCTTAGCCTAAAAATTTATGCAGTAACTTATGAATTTGACACTTGGTTAAAAGTATTACCATAAGTATTACCGCTCTCTTTGCGAGTTTTTTTATGGATATATATCAGCATCTTAAATAAATAAGTCGGATTCCTCACTCACCGCCAAATTTAAGACCGCAGCAGTTCGCTGCGGTTTTTTTATGTCTAATTTGTATCCGCCCCATGAACCC
>NZ_JBFRUJ010000008.1:0-67434 GCF_041474575.1 Vibrio sp. 10N.222.51.C5 | reverse complement strand
GGGTTCATGGGGCGGATACCTTCGTATCAACTGAGATCACACATAGAGTCGCTTTCGTAAGATAAAAAAAGGAGCTCAAATGAGCTCCTTATCGAGTTGTTACATATTGTTTAGAGGTGATCTCTATAGGTGTTCTAAGATACTTAGACAACTCTTTTTAGCATCACCAAACGACATTGTTGATTTTTGATTGAAAATTAACCAGCTTCTTTTTCTAAGTAAGAGAAAACCTTCAAAGACATGCGTTCACCGTTAAGCTCGATAACATACTCTTCGTTGGTATCTACATTATAATAAAACTCTTTAAACTCACTTTTTTGAGCACCTTGTGGCCTGTACTCTTGAACAATTTTAAATTCATTGTGTTGAGTAGCGACAACACCCGCTATGCCGAGGCCATCGTCCCAGTGGCCATGATAAAAATCCATGGAGAAGTGTTGTGATGACCCGTCTTTCGCGTCAATGAACACACCTTCTGTTGGTTTGCCATCTAACCAAATATTCAAGCAGATTAGATAATCCTGCGTAGCTACCGACTTTAGGTTATTGTAATAGCCATTCTCCCACCAACCATCGTCTCTAACCAACCGAAATTCATCTTGCTTTGTATCGAATGCTTTACAATTGTAATCCACGTAATAATTACCTCGCGAAATACCTCCATAGAAAGACACTAGGTTAATGTCATTATCTGGATTTAGAACAAGGTCTATTATTTCAACCGCGTCTTCTTGAAATTCAAACTTAAAATAATGGTCGTCAGCAGCATATCGATTGTGAGAAACAATACTGTTGTTCAATATGATGGGATAGTCAGAATCTAAAATCACATCCTCGCTTTGACCATTAGCCCATATATAAGTTAAATAGTTGCTCGTCACTTCCGGAGTTTGCCCCTCATGCACAACAATATTATTGTTTTCGTCTACAGCAAAGGCATAAATTTGCTCCCCTTGAGATACATCATGCACTCTATCGAATACAAACACTCCAGAATCGGCATCTAGGCTGTATCGGCCTATGTAGGTTCTATAGCCTGCCTCATCACCTTCTAAATCTCTACCACGGAAATAGATAGCATTATCGTAAGCAACTTGATTAGAGCTGTTAACACTAGCAAACTCATCAGTCAGCCATAGGGTTTGCAACTCTCCATCCCTAAGCATTGGATAAAGCTCACCCGTTAACTTGTCTTGGATAAATGCGTATCGACCAACGTACTTGACATCTTCATAGTCGATAGTCGCATTATCAATCTGAACTAATGAATATTTTTTATTGATATCAAAGACTCGAAGAATATCAGGCTCTACGATATCGCATTCATTGATACCATCCTCATCTACTTTACAAGATGGGTTTACAGGGATGCCAACACCTGTATCTGGGTTTATGTGTTCGTACTGGTTAATATCACCGCTTGAATAAGCGGTTCTTGTGTTGCCTTGAACTCGGTCGAATGTTTGATATCCAACTTTCGGTGGTGTTAGGTACTTTAGTGAATCGTTCTCACCATTCCCGTTACTATTGTCACCATCGCTACCGCCACATGCCACCACAGACAGAGATAGTAAACTAGCTATCATTTTCTTCATTTTCTTCATTTTCTAAGCATCCATACATCTAGATTGGGTTTACATAGATTGATGCTAATTTTGTTGGATTTCGATAACCTATAAACACATGGTTACAATTTAAAATACTAACTCTTGTTATTGTTGACCACCTCACCAAATGCGCTAACTGTTAGATAGAAAAAAGCCCCGCAATAGCGAGGCTTCACATCAGTAGGTCAGCGTACCCACTTATAAGTGCTCTAAAATCTTAGAGCAACTCGACTTAGCATCGCCAAACAGCATCTGCGTGTTCTCTTTGAAGAACAGTGGGTTTTGCACACCGGCGTAACCTGTGTTCATCGAACGCTTGAATACGATAACATTCTGAGCGTTCCAAACTTCAAGTACTGGCATACCAGCAATTGGGCTGTTTGGATCTTCAAGTGCTGCAGGGTTTACGGTGTCATTCGCACCAATTACCAATACAGTATCTGTCTCATCGAAGTCATCGTTGATTTCGTCCATTTCTAGAACGATATCGTAAGGCACTTTCGCTTCAGCAAGCAGTACGTTCATGTGACCCGGTAACCTACCAGCAACTGGGTGGATACCAAATCGAACATTAATGCCCTGCGCTCGTAGCTTCTCAGTGATTTCATGCACTGGGTATTGTGCTTGAGCTACTGCCATGCCGTATCCAGGAGTGATGATTACTGACTTAGAGTTTTTCAGCATATCAGCCACATCTTCAGCTGATGTTTCGCGGTGTTCACCTTGCTCTTCATCGCCATCAGACACAACCACTTCTTGGCCGAATCCACCAGCAATAACGCTGATGAAAGAGCGGTTCATCGCCTTACACATAATGTAAGACAGAATCGCACCCGACGAACCAACCAATGCACCAGTTACGATAAGCAGATCGTTTGCAAGCATGAAACCTGCCGCTGCTGCTGCCCAACCAGAGTACGAGTTCAGCATAGAGACAACTACTGGCATATCTGCACCGCCAATCGATGCCACTAGGTGGTAACCGAATGCGAATGCGATAAGTGTCATCACCATTAGTGCGAACATGCTGCCGTCTGCTTTAACGAACATGATCATCAGCAGTGTAGAAACTACGATAGCCGCTAGATTCCACTTGTGCTTATGAGGGATGTTCAATGCAGACGAAGAGATAACGCCACGAAGCTTACCAAACGCAACAATAGAACCCGTGAACGTCACCGCACCGATAAACACGCCAAGGAACACTTCCACTAGGTGGATCACGTGCTCTGCATGAATATCTGCAGGGTTGATAGAAACAGTAGCAGGTGGATCGATGTAGCTGTTATAACCTACAAGTACTGCCGCCATACCTACGAAGCTGTGCAGAATTGCAACCAGCTCTGGCATTTCAGTCATTTCTACTTTTCTTGCGTAGTGGATACCAATACCACCACCGATCACCATAGCAATGATGATCCATACAATACCTGCAGAGTGAGGACCAAAGATCGTCGCGATCAACGCAATTGCCATACCCGTGATACCGTAATAGTTACCTGCACGCGCAGATTCCTGTTTCGATAACCCAGCCAAGCTCATAATAAAAAATACAGCAGCAACAATATAAGCTGCTTGTACTAATCCTTCAGACATCTGTTACTCCTTAGTCTTTACGGAACATTTCAAGCATACGTTTGGTCACGGTAAAGCCACCAAAGATATTGATACTTGCAATTAATACGGCAATAAATGATAAGAACGTGACGACGCCACTTCCTTGTCCGATCTGTAACAGTGCACCTACTACAATGATGCCTGAAATCGCGTTAGTCACGGACATCAAAGGCGTATGCAGAGAATGGCTTACATTCCAAACTACGTAATAACCCACCACACAAGCGAGAACAAAAACGGTAAAGTGAGATAAGAACGCAGCTGGAGCAACCGAAGCTACCCAAGCGAATGCACCAACAGCTACCGCCATACCCGCCACTTTCTTAATTGGAGAAACAGGTTCTTCAACTTTAGGCTCTGGTTTGGCCGCTTTTGGCTTAGCTTGTTGTGGTTGAGCTGAAACTTGAATTGGTGGAGCTGGCCAAGTGACCTCGCCCTCTTTAACCACAGTAACACCACGCAGAACAACATCTTCAAAGTCGATTTTGATGTTGCCATCTTTCTCTTTGCAAAGCAGTTTCAGAAGGTTAACTAGGTTCGTTGCATACAGTTGAGATGATTGAGTCGGCAGTCGACCAACCATATCAGTGTAACCAACCACCTTCACACCATTAGCCGTTGTAATGACTTGATCCGCAACCGTGTATTCACAGTTACCGCCATTGGCCGCCGCAAGGTCTACAATCACACTACCTGCACTCATGCTGTCTACCATCTCTTTGGTAATCAGCTTCGGAGCCGGGCGACCTGGAATCAGCGCCGTTGTAATGATGATATCAACGTCTTTTGCTTGAGCTGCATAAAGCTCTTCCGCTTTCTTATTGAATGCTTCAGACATCTCTTTTGCGTAGCCGTCACCAGCACTGGTATCTTCCTTGAAATCCACTTCCAAGAATTCAGCACCCATCGACTCAACTTGTTCTTTAACTTCAGGACGAACATCGAATGAACGAACGATTGCACCTAAGCTACCCGCAGCGCCGATTGCCGCTAGGCCAGCAACACCAGCACCTGCAACCAGTACTTTTGCTGGCGGAACTTTACCCGCAGCCGTAATCTGACCCGTGAAGAATCGACCAAACTCATGCGCCGCTTCAACAACAGCACGATAACCCGCGATGTTTGCCATAGAACTCAATGCATCTAACGCCTGAGCTCTTGAAATTCGTGGTACAGAATCCATCGCCATCACGTTGATGTTACGACTGGACAATTGTTCCATTAATTCTGGATTTTGGGCAGGCCAAATAAAGCTGACCAATGTTGCGCCATCTTTAAGAAGATCGATTTCATTTTTAGACTCGTCAACGATCGGAGCGTTAACTTTAAAGATAATATCGGATTTCCAAGCTTCATCTGCGGTGACAACTTTTGCTCCAGCTTGTTCATAAGCTGCATCTTCAAAACTTGCTAACGCACCTGCTTGTGATTCAACACAAACTTCAAATCCTAATTTTAGAAGCTGTTCTACCGATTTCGGCGAAGCAGCGACTCGCGTTTCACCAGCGAGCGTTTCTCTTGGTACACCAATTTGCATAGCTATTCCTTGACTATTGGCACGAATGACTTATTCGTTTGTATCTAACGACAACTAATACTTCAAGCGTTTTGTTCAAAGAACAGGAAAAGTTATTACTTATAACGATTTGGATGGAGTTTGAGCGCTTCATTTGGATAAATGACGACCGTCTCGAACGAAGAGGTCAAACCACTTGCAAATAATCCTTTTAATAACAACCTACTAGCTGTTCTTTGTCCCTAAAACTAAAAAGAGCTTTCAGCATATACACTGAAAGCTCTCTAAATTATGACCAACATCAATTCTAACCCTAATTGGTTAGCTAAATATATTGTCGCCCATTTGGTCGATGAACATCTGCGATTTTTTGAGCATCAATTCATCGGCATCTTGTTTGTTTGAAACAACATCTGAACGAATAAAACGGTGAGTTTTGATTTCACCATCGAATTCTTTCTCGATTCGCCCAGCAACACGGTATTGACCAGATTCTGCAATGGCATCTTGATAGATATTGAAACCCTTATATTCGACTGGCTCAATCTCTACTTTTTGTTCGGTTTTTTCTTTGCCACCAAATAATCTAGAAAAGAATCCCACGTTTTTTTACTCCTTAAATGACCGTATTCACCCTAAACTATCATGACTGTTTACGGTTCAACAACGGCTTTTCATACCATTGCAACTCTACGTCATCGTCAAAATTGTGTTGACTAAATATAACAGGCACATTGTCGTCACGTTCACGTCTTCGATCGTCAATAATCATACTTTCTGCATTTTTGACCGCGATCTCACTATTGCGTTTATAGAGCACCAATTTGTCTTCTGGCAATGCTGACAGAAAATCGATATCAAAACGAATATAGATAGGTTTTAGCTGACCCAAAGCCAAGCACGCGAGATCGGCCAACTGTTCGTTGGTATAACTAGACACATATTCCTCGGTAGCCAATACATGACCGACCAGAGTTTCCATATAGTTATGTACATCAACACTAATTTGCATACCACACCTCCATTTGTAGCGGTTTTTCTAGTCGCAGTCGTTTCTAAAGTCACTTGAAACCATGCAATTCCTAATAGCTTTCTATAACTCAGTTATAGGCTTTACTGTCCATAGTTGAAACTTAGGCATTATTTAATCTTACTCTGACTTCATTACAGTTCTTCGTCGCTTAATGAAAAGGTCACTCAATGATAACTGATCATCAAGCCCTTTAAGTGACAGCGCCAACGTAAGAGCAGCAGAGCAGATTTTGTTAAGTATCTATAACGACTAATTAATTTCTCATATATACTGTGTAGTTCGTTCTAAGGTTAATAGCAACTCAAAATACATATAAAAATGATTGCACCAACAGCGACCTATGACTATGTTTTTGCTCTAATTTAGGCAAAAAGCTTGGCAATCGCTTGTTTAACCGTATCCTACGCATAGTATTAAATAATAAGATCATCAATATAGTTAGGCTCACCACATAAATGGCATCATCTTTTGTAACGTCGAGCATGTTTCGATTTTGCTTCCCTTTAGTCCTGTTAACAATTTTGCTCGTTGGTATGGACAACGTCATTCTCGTGACGGACTCAAATTTAGGGTTTGCTAGCAACCTCCCTTACATTTTATTGAGCGTTGCGGTTCTGCTATGCCATACGTTCAGACAAGGTCGAATGGCGATGGTATCGGTGACCATGCTTGTCGCTTATCTGATCATCCAAGTTCGCTTACAAACGCCTCTCAATACTGGCACAACGCTATTAGAGCTCTCGTTACTTGCGGCATTAGTACCTGTCACTTGCTTACTTGTTTATGCCTTCCCTGATAACGGCGTAAACTCAAAGTCGATGCTGCTCTACGCCATCGTTCTTGTTCTGTTTATGGTGTGGGCACAATTGATCGTCTCTCACTTCCATGCCGGCGGTTTTGAATCATGGAGTGATGGTCTTCTATTTATTGTCAGAGACTTCTCCAAACTGCCTTTTGTTTTGGTGTTGTATAGCCTTTGCTTACTTGGCCTTACTGCCATTCTCGTGTTGGTGTATAACCGCTCTATCGATGTTGTGGTTTATAGCGCTATCCTGCTTTCTTCTTGCACGTTCATCTTCTTCGACGTTCAGTACATCTCGAGCACCATGTTCTCGTTGTCAGGCACGTTGATCATCGTCTATGTCATGTCCGCTAGTCATGATATGGCCTTTAATGACCAACTGACTAACATTCCAGGTCGACACGCCTTAGAAGTCGATATGAAGCACTTAGGGCGTAAGTATTCGATGGCGATGGTCGATATCGATCACTTTAAGCAATTCAACGACACCTACGGCCATGACATTGGCGACGATGTGTTAAAACTGGTGGCGCGTATTCTGAGGGAAACCACAGGCGGCGCTAAAGCTTATCGCTATGGTGGAGAAGAGTTCACGATTATCTTCAAAGGCAAACATTCGGAACAAGTTAAAGAGCACCTTCAAGCTCTGATTTCCGAAGTTCAAAACTACGACATGACGATTCGGAATAGCCATGAGCGCCCCGACGATCATGAAGTGGGTATGAAAAAGCGTGGCAAGAACGGTAAACCATCGGAAGTGGTGAATGTGACGGTGAGTATTGGATTGTCTGATAGTACAACCACCAGACATCCTGAAGAGGTATTGAAGCTTGCTGACCAAGCGCTGTATAAAGCGAAAGAAACCGGTCGAAACAAATTATGTATTGACCGTTAACGATGGTTAAAAGCTAAAGATATTAAGTACTAGAGATCTAAATAGCTTAAGCCATTAATAGCGAACTGCTTCAATAACTATCACTTCCAAGTTCAACGAGCCTCATTGATTTGAGGCCGTATAGCTCAAGTGGAAAAAGAGAGCTTAATCTTGGTTGAAGAATATAACCAAGCTACCACCTTTTAAGCTACTTCCGTAGTTAATCGTAAAACCTATTCCCACGTTATCGACCCACTCATTAAATAGGTTTGGGTTAAGCAGCCAGCCAACACTGCCCTCGTAGTAAGATGTGGTGCCCATAGAGGCCACCGTGTCACCACCAATATCAATTCGTCTTATACTCGAGTACATCGATGTGATGTTCTTATCCCAACGTACGAGATCATAGAAAACCTTGGCTTCATTGGCGATATACCACCCTTCAGGATGACCGACATTGCCATTATTCGCCTCGCCCCAGCCGATGCCATTAAAGTAATGCCAACTGGTGCTCAATTTATACTTTCCCCAGTCATTCTTATCTTCGTACATCAGCTTGATTTTAGGCTCGATGATGTAAGCCCAAGCATCAGTATTGAGATATACGCCATCCAGTTGGTCTTGAATAGGCTTTAGCAACGAAGCGCGATATTCATAATCATTGCGGTAGTAAGAGATGTGGTTACCGATTGCAGAGCTGAAGCTCCAATATTCGTCTAGCTGGGACACATTCGCGAATTCGACGTAGCCAGACACTACCGACTCTTTTTGAAAATCGTTTCTGTTTGCTGCCGCGTACTCGACATCGTTCTCGATTCGCAATGCAGACAAGCGTAGCGTCACCTCTTGATGGTTGTCTTCGATGTAACTGGGTAATTCAAATGTGTAAGGCAAACTCAGGGAGGTGATGTTTTGGCGACGACTTACCGAATCATTCGAACCGATGTCTTCATTGTCCAAACTAAACACTTTATTGGGGTCAAAGTTATTGATACCAAAAGTGAAAACATCGGTGTCGTTGAGCAATACACTGGTGGCAAAGCTCTGCTCTAGATCCTTTCGAAAAAGATCAGATAGCGTATTGGCATTAACAGTGGTCGCCAAAGCGGTAAAAAATAGAGGAACCGCAAGCGTCCAAGATGTGTTAGTCATAGAAAATGACTTCGAATGTGGCATTTCTTTTATCACTTAAAGCACTTCCTAGCTCAAACGCTATTAGAAGTATAAATTCAAATATCTTAAAGAGCTCGCCAACTAACGCGCAAGCTCCAAAATGTTACGTTGTACAAAGGTATTTCTACCACTTTGCTTCGCTTGATAAAGCGCTTGATCGACCTTTTCGTAAATAGACGCAATAGATTCGCCACCTTCTGGCACAAATGACAACACACCTTGTGACGCTGTCACTCTATCCGATACCGTTGAGTGTTCATGAGCGTAGTTCATCTCATGCAATGCCTCTTTAACTCGAGTCGCGTGTACCTTAGCGCCTTCACTGTCTGTATCGCTAAGAATCAGAACAAACTCTTCACCGCCATAACGACCGACAAATTCTCCCGCACGAACAAACAGCTGTTTCAAGGTATTAGCAAGCCCTTGTAAGCACTTATCCCCTTGAATATGACCATAATTATCGTTGTAAGGCTTAAAGAAGTCTACATCTAGAAGTATGACTGTCATGGATATATTACGTCTTCCGTGCCACGCTATGCTCTCTTCAAGCTTAGTATCCATATATCGACGGTTATACAATTTGGTCAGGCCATCTTCGTTGGCTTGTTGCTGCAGAAGGATGTTCAGTTCTTCGAGTTTGGCTGTGCTTTGTTTTAGCTCTCGTCTCATGTGCGCGATACGTTGCATCGCAATCAGCTTAGAATTCAAAACAACCTTGTTTACTGGCTTGATCAGGTAATCATCGCCACCAGCGTCAATCGCTTTTGCGATCATCTCAGGTTCTTCGTGACCACTAAGAAAGATGATGGGAACCCATTCTGGGAATCGGCTTCGAACCTCATTCGCCACTTCAAAACCATCCATATCAGGCATGCTGATATCAAGTAACACGAGTTCAGGATCAAAATCAGAATAAACACTCAGGGCTTCTTTTCCGCTACCGACAGCTTCTACAATATGACCCAGTTGCTTGAGTCGGATAGCAAGTTGCATCCTGTCTAGTTGAACGTCATCAACCAGCAATATGCGCATTGAAGATCCCTTTTCTATCATCACATCACCTTTATCTAGTGTTGAATATTCAAAGTAGCTCAAATTTGGGCTTAAATCATGCCCTAATCTCTATATTATATTGACTTTTTTACAGATCTTTTTAGCATTGTTTCTTTTTAAAGAGAAATACTATGTCAGACGCTACAAACAACGAACAACAAGAAATCGATTTAACCACCATCTCACCAGAACTTCGTCAAGTTATCGAATTTGATGGCGTACCAAAAGAGATGCACTTTATGGTTACTTCTATTCACGAAGTGTCTGAAGAAGCAGTACGCGAAGCTTGGGATAGTCTTCCAGCAAGCGCACAAAATGTTTTAGACAACTTCGAGCAGTTCCACGCTCTAATCTCAGTTAGCCAAGCTTTCGCTGGTGTTAACGTGATGGAAGAGTTCCCTACTCTTAAACTTCCAGAAGACATGTCTGACGAAGAAAAAGAAGAGTACCGTGCTCAACTGCTAGACCAAGTTCTACACAACTGTGTAAAAGACATGGTTAAACAAATCAAGAAAGCTCGTCGTGATGCAATCTTGAAGCGTGATTTCAAAGAAGTTTTTACTAAGTAAGTCGCTAGTCGCCTAAACTAGGCTAAGCGCTAACAGTACTACTTAGAATTAAGCTGCATGTTTCTTTAAACACGCGGCTTTTTTATATCCGCTATTTTCTGTTCGTCGATCGTTACGTCTGTATGTTCTTGTTGCTAATGTTCATATGATTCGACAAATCATATGCTTTAACATTCATATAGTGTGGCGCAAAACTGGCAGTTATACCGTATAAAAATGACGCATGTATCCATTCATGGAATCAAGATCGAATTTTCAGAACCTATAACAGGCAGTATCGCGACAATATCGAAAAACTGACCTTGTCAGGTTTAATGCGTTACCGCGATATCTCTTTGAGCGACACTCACACCTTTAATTTGAGCGTAAACACGCTGCCCGATTTCTAGATTTAACTCATCCAGCGCCCACAATGTAATGGTTGCCCATAGGTAGCACCCAGACTCTAACTCTAGCTCGACCGCGACACTCTGCTTATTTGTGCCTTGTTGGTGCGTCTCTACGCTTTTAATGGTGACAGGAAGGATGTTACGTATAGAAGTCCCTTTCGGCCGTTCTAGCGTGATAGAGACATCATTTGCCCTAACTTGCAGCCTCACTGTCGTACCAAGCTCACTCGATACTTTCTGAACCCATAACGACGTCGACTTTCCTAGCATCAGGCGAGACAGCGCATAATCGTCATTGTGTTCCGCTAATGTCGCTTCAAACAACGAGCTTTGCTCTGAGAAAGATTGCCAAGGTTGCATGGCTCTCGATGCCCACACCTCTTCCGTCACACCCGACGAAATCACTTTGCCTTGGTCAATAATCACAAGGTGATTTGCCAAGCGTAAAATTTCATTGAGGCTATGAGTGACATAGATGATCGGTATTTGGACGGTTTCGGATAAGTTTTCCAGAAATGGCATCACTTCGCGCTTACGAGGCAAGTCGAGAGACGCTAAAGGCTCATCCATCAACAAAATGCTCGGCTTTGATAACAAAGCGCGGCCAATCGCCACACGTTGCTTCTCACCGCCAGACAAACGAGCTGGGTATCGGTCAAGCAATGAACCCAAAGACAACAGCGAGACTATTTGCTCAAAGTGCGCTTGATCGACGCTTTTCATACCGTATTTAAGGTTCGCTGCCACCTTCATATGTGGAAACAATCGCGACTCTTGGAACACATAACCGACGTTGCGTTTGTGAGTCGGCAAATTAATGCCATTTTCACTATCGAACAGTGTGGTTCCAGATACGCTGATCAGACCTTTATCGGGCTGTTTAAGGCCACTGATTGCATTGATAAGTGAGGTTTTACCCGCGCCAGAACGACCAAAAATTGCCGTAATGCCGCTACTTGGTAATTCCAAGTCGATATCAAAGAACGTTTCACCAAGTTGTTGTTGATATTGGAGGATCAAAGCACTCATGCATTGCCTCCCAAGCGTTGTGCTGACTTTTTGTTGAGCCACTCAGATAGCATCAATGAACCCAGCGCTATCACAATAGAAATGACACACAAACGCGCGGCTTCCATTTCAGCGCCAGGGGTTTCAATAAAGGTATACATAGCCAAAGGAATGGTTTGAGTTTCACCGGGAATATTTGAAACGAAGCTGATGGTCGCGCCAAACTCCCCTAGGCTTCTTGCGAATGAAAGCATGGTGCCGGTAATGACCCCTGGGATCATCAAGGGTAAAGTGATCGTGAAAAACACACGAAGAGGTGAAGCGCCTAATGTAGCAGCCGCCTCTTCAAGCTTACTGTCTACGGTTTCTAGGCTCAATCTAATAGAGCGAACCATCAGCGGCAACGCCACAACCACACAAGCGAGTGCCGCGCCCTTCCAGCTAAAGCTGAATACAATACCAAACACGTCATTGAGCCACGAACCTATGATACCTTGCCTGCCCATCATCACTAGCAGTAAATAGCCAATAACCACAGGTGGAAGTACCAAAGGTAAATGGACAATACTCTCAACAATGCTCTTACCTACAAATTGTTTCTTAGCAAGTAGCCATGCTAAGCCAATACCGATAGGGATAAGCCATAAGATTGCAAACCCAGCGACTTTTAAGCTCAGCATTAAGGCTTGGTATTCGTATTCCGATAAATACATCATTTAACGCACTTCAAATCCAAAACTGTTCAAGGTGTCTTTCGCTTTTTCGCTCTTTAGGAAAGTATAGAACTCTTCTGCCACAACTTTATCACTCAACTTCGCTACAGGGTAACGTATTGGTGTGTGCAGATCTGATGGGAAGGTCGACACTAGGTTTACTTCTTTAGAAAGCAACGCATCCGTTTTGTAGACAATGCCAAGCTTAGCTTCACTGCGCTCGACTAAGGCTAAGGCCATACGAACATTGTTACTTGGTGCCAATCGAGTTTTCACATCGTCCCATACACCTAACGTTTCTAACGCTTCTTTTGCATAGATACCAGCAGGAACCGACATGGTGTTACCCACTGCAAGCCTTTCATTAGTAAGCAGTTTAGCCCATTGTTCACCTTTTGATAGGTCTAACGTTACCGATGTCTCTTTAGGAGCAATCAGCACCAGTTCGTTTTCACATAGGTTTGTGACATTGTCACTATAAACCAATTTACGATCGACTAAATGCGTCATCCATTTCTCATTTGCCGAGATAAAAATGTCTGCTGGTGCTCCTCTTTCGATTTGTCGCACCAAAGACGATGTACTCGCGTACACAGGAATCACATCGACAGAATGGTCTTTCTCAAACTCTTCAACCAACAGATTAACCGCATTGGTCATCGACGATGCAGCGTAAACTCGTAGCTTTTCCGCAGCAAAAAGATGACTAGAACTCAATGCCGAAGTTAAAGCCATGGTTAAAAGGAAGACTCGCTTTTTCATTGTTATCACTTATCTATTGTTCGTTTAAGTTCTTTAGCTAACTTCTAAATGGCGGCTTAAGCTGTTAACTCTGGCCAAAGCAGATCAAGATTTAAGTACTCTTCGATGGCATCAGCGATTCGATTAATACCCAGCTCTTTAAGCTGTTCGTGGTCAATCGCGGTCACATCGTTGGCTCCTGCCCATTCGCAAATAAGCGACAACGCATCACTGTTGTCGAATACGCCATGCAAGTAAGTACCAAAAATCGAGTTATCTTGATTCACAGCGCCATCTAGGCTGCCAGATTCTAACTGAACCGGTAAGGCTGTTTCTTTGACATCAGTCCTACCTACGTGGATTTCATACCCTTTTACTTGTGCTGTTTTGCCATCCAGCGTCATGGTGCCGCGTACGTTGGTTAAGGTTTTCTGTTGTGTAAGGGTCGTTTCAGTATCCAGATACCCTAACCCTTCGCTGCTGCCGGGTTCCCCTTCAACGCCATCAGGATCGTGGATGATGTTACCTAACATTTGGTAGCCACCGCAGATACCCATCACTTTGCCGCCTAAGCGCAGGTGGCGTTGAATATCTTTATCCCAGCCTTGTTCTTTTAGGTAATCCAAATCTGCTCTTACCGACTTTGTACCCGGCAAGAGAATTAAATCAGCATTGTTTACACGTTCGCCTTTACCGACATAACGTAAATCAATCGAAGGATTCAATCTTAACGCGTCAAAGTCTGTATGGTTGCTGATTCGGGTTAGCACTGGCACCGCCACCTTAAGCTTAGCTTCTCCGTCAGACTCTTGAGCAGAGGTAATGGCATCTTCCGCTTCTAAGTTAAAACCATGCAGATATGGCAAAACACCAATGACTGGCTTGCCGGTTTTTTCCTCTAGCCAATCTAGGCCAGATTGAAGCAGTGCGATATCGCCTCTAAAACGATTTATCACAAAGCCTTTTACACGAGCTTGTTCAGATTCAGACAATAGAGCTAATGTCCCGTAGAGATGCGCAAAAACGCCACCACGGTCAATATCAGCAACGATGATCACAGGGATGTCCGCTTTCTCAGCAAATCCCATGTTAGCGATATCATTTTCACGAAGATTGATTTCGGCTGGGCTCCCCGCACCTTCAATCATCACGCTTTCATATTCTTCAGAAAGTCGGTCAAACGAATCGATAACTGTATCCATCGCCACTTTCTTGTAATCATGATAACCCGTCGCTTCCATGTTGCTCAGCGCTCGGCCTTGCAAAATCACTTGCGCGCCGGTATCTGAGTTGGGCTTTAGCAATACAGGGTTCATGTGAACGGTTGGCTCTATATTACAAGCTTGCGCCTGAACCGCTTGAGCACGGCCAATTTCGCCACCATCTTTTGTCACAGCACTGTTCAACGCCATGTTTTGTGGCTTAAAAGGTGCCACTTTGATTCCTTTCCTTGCCAAAACACGGCATAAACCTGCCACCAAAACACTTTTTCCGGCATCTGACGTTGTCCCTTGAACCATAAGGGCACTTAATGGTGCTCGCATTTGTACTTAAATCCTTAATTTCTTAATTTCTTAATTTCTTAATTTTCAATTTATAGCTGTGGGCAATATTTCTCTGCGACCATCTTAACGTCATTGCCGAGTAGATGCTCAATAAAATGAATGGAAAATGAATGTGTTAATCACTCTGGATTCAACCCCAGTGTTGTTTAATAGCTCCATCGAAACGAAGCTTGTGAACGATAACAGGCGCTTCAACAAAAAACGTACTAACGAAAAGAAACGTTTCAAATTCAGAAAAACGTTTCTACTAAAAACAACATTAAGGGATTCACCATGAAAAAAACTGTATTAGCTATCGCATCTACTATTATCCTTGCTCCTACTTTCGCAATGGCTAGTGACCACAACAGCAACAAGCACGAAAGCGCTATTGCTTATACTGGCCCAATTGAAACCGTTTCTGTTGCGACACTACTTGCCGACACAAGCATGTTCGCAGAGCAAGAAGCAATTGTGGATGGCAAGATCGTTCGTCAACTTAAGAATGACACGTTTGTCTTCTCTGATGGCCAGAGTGAAATTCAAATCGAACTTGATGATGATATCCGCCTAGCACAACCACTGACCGCTGATACAAAAGTTCGTATCTTCGGTGAATATGAAGGTGGTAAGACACCTGAAATCGAAGTGGACCACATCCAGGTTCTATAAGCGATTAATATAAAAATACCGACTTCAAATAATTGGCCTGCATATTGCAGGCTTTTTTGTATTATACTGCCGCAAAATACAATTTATATGGAGTCACCATGCTAGGTTGCACGAATAAGACTGTCCTTTTAGGACTCGCTGCACTGTGTTCATTCTCTGCGTCTGCAAACAACTTTAACTACAACACATTCGAGCTGCGCATGGGTACTAGCCCAAGTACTTTCGGTGGTGAAGTCACAACAATGTTCACTCAGAACTCTCATTTTGTTGCTCGTATCGATTCAGAATTTGAAAGTGATTGGGATGCAGCGGTAGGTATGGGATTCAACGGCCCAATCAGTCAATTTGCTGACGTTACTGGCCAAATGTTACTGCACAACATTGAACGGAATGACGATAACCACATCAAAACAGAAATTAACCTTGGCTTGAGAGCTTGGTTAATGGCAAACGTTGAAGTTAACGCACGCCTTGGTCAACTGATCGACAACGATGACACTCGTTCAATTTTGGGTATCGGTGCTCGTTTCCATTCAACTGATCAACTGTCTGTTGGTCTTGATATGCGCAATAACGGCACATATGGCCACCAAATCTTAATGTCGGCTCGATTCGGATTCTAATCTAGATTTCAATTACTGAGTAATAAATAGCTAAACGTATTACATAGAAAAGCCCCGAACATATTAATGTTCGGGGCTTTTTTGTTTGTTAGTTTCGCTGGCTTTTAGTCGTTCACGACCTGAGCCAGCGACTTGCTTTATAAGCTAACCATCAGCATCTTTTTCTGGTGATCTAAGTACTCTTCATAAGTACCTTGGAAGCTCACTAGCTGTTGATCTTTTACATCGATGATGTGTGTTGCTAATGAAGAAACGAACTCTCGGTCATGGCTTACGAAGATAAGCGTGCCAGTGTAAACCTTCAACGCGTCGTTCAGGGCTTGGATTGCTTCCATGTCCATGTGGTTGGTTGGTTCGTCCATTACAAGCACGTTGATGTCTTGCATCATTAGCTTGCCGAATAACAGACGGTTCTTCTCACCACCAGAACAGTTACGCGCTTTTTTGTTCGCATCGTCAGCAGTAAACAATAGGCGACCTAGAATGCCACGTACCATAAGGTCATCGTGCTTCACTGTGCGCCATTGTGAGATCCAATCGAAGATGCTCAGGTCGTTATCAAAGTCAGACGTACTATCTTGTGGGCAGTAGCCTACAGATGCGTTTTCAGACCATTTTACGATACCTTCGTTTTGCTCTAGCTCTTGAACTAGGCAACGTAGCAGCGTGGTTTTACCTACACCGTTCTCACCGATAACCGCAAGACGAGTACCCGCTTCAAGCAGCAAGTTACCACCGGCAAACAATGTTTCGCCATCGAAGCCGTGACCAAGGTCTTGAAGTTCAAGCGCTTGACGGTGTAGTTTCTTACCTTCGCCAAAATCAATAGATGGGCTCATACGGCTCGATGATTTCACTTCATCAAGCGTGATCTTATCCATTTTCTTGGCACGAGAGCTTGCTTGTTTTGCTTTAGATGCGTTAGCACCAAAACGGTTTACGAAATCTTGAAGCTCGCTGATTTCAGCCGCTTTCTTAGCGTTGCTTGCTAAAAGCTGTTCACGAATCAAGCCAGATGCTTCTAGGAAGTACTCGTAGTTACCAGGGTAGACACGTAGCTCACCGTAGTCGATGTCTGCCATGTGTGTACACACAGAGTTCAGGAAGTGTCTATCGTGCGAAATGATGATCATTGTACATTTACGCTGGTTTAGCTCTTCAGCAAGCCAGTTGATCGTGTGAATGTCCAAGTTGTTGGTTGGTTCATCAAGAAGCAGGATATCTGGGTTTGCAAACAGAGCTTGTGCCAATAGCACACGCAGTTTCCAACCTGGAGCTACTTGCTGCATCAAGCCGAAATGGAACTCTTCTTCAATACCCGCTTGAATTAGGATGTCGCCAGCACGGCTTTCTGCTGTGTAGCCATCCATTTCCGCGAATTCACTTTCAAGTTCTGCGACTTTCATGCCGTCGTCTTCGCTCATTTCTGGCAAAGAGTAAATGCGGTCACGTTCTTGTTTTACTTCCCAAAGTTTTCTGTCGCCCATGATCACAACGTCGATAACGCTGTACTGTTCGAAAGCGAACTGATCTTGGCTTAGCACACCCAGTTTTTCTCCTGGAGTGATAGAAACGTTGCCCGAGCTTGGCGTTAATGCGCCACTTAGGATTTTCATGAACGTTGATTTGCCGCAACCATTAGCGCCGATCAAACCATAACGGTTGCCGTTACCAAATTTAGCAGAGATGTTTTCAAACAGCGGCTCTGCGCCAAATTGCATTGTGATGTTCGCGGTAGATATCAAAGAACTAATTCCTAAGCGTGTACTGACAGATAATTATTAGGCTATTTCAAGAACCTAAATAAGAAGTACGAAAGTATGGATTAAACAAAAATCGAAGCGCGGATTATATAGAGATCTCGATCACGTTGTCGAGGCTAAACAGTAAACGAATAGTAAACATAGACCATTTAGATGCTTTTCATACGTTATGGGGTGTAAATAAAAAAATCCCCACCAGCAGAACTGGTAGGGATTTCATTTATCAACACTAAAAGTCTTTTAAGCTCGTCACCTTTGAAACTATAGCTCTTCAAACGAAAAGCTTTGATGACGAGCAGAACTTGTTATTTAGTAATTTTCTTCTGAACGTATTTTTTGCTCACGTCGACAACCGCAACATCTCTAAAGAAGCTTCTACCCAACAGAAGTGGGAAAGAAAGATGCGTTCGGTCGGCTAGCGTAAATTCAGTTTTGTCTTTTAGATCGCCAATTTGAATCGAAGCTACAACCACAGCGCGTCGTTGTGTGCCTTCTGCGCTTGATTGCTTGATCTTAACCCAGCGTTCTACTGGTAAGCTGATCTCTTCAGTTGTAATTCCGTCGTGTTCAATCTTGAACTTAACCCAGTCTTTGCCGTCACGTTCAAAATCAACAATATCAACTGCACTGATTGAAGAGGTTGTTGCACCGGTATCGACACGTGCTTTAAACGCTTCTTTTAAACCAGGAACAAACACCCACTCTTCTTCACCAAGAATCAGTTTGCCGTCACTTGTTTTTCTAACCTTCTCTACTGGTTTTTCAACAGGTGCAGGTTTTACTTCCGGCTCAGTTGGTTTTACTTCTTCAGGCTTCTCAGTAGGTTCCGTTACTTTCTCGCCTTCTGTTGCGTCAGTTTTTGAAGAGTCATCCACAACAGGTTGTTCGATTTGAGGCTTTTGCTCTGGCTCAACAGGAGCTTGAGTTGTAGCCGAACAAGCAAACAGGCCACCACTTAGCATTAAAACTACAATCGCTTTCCAATTATACATTCAGTCACCTTCTATTTTGAAACGTTTGCTATCGCTTTTGCTACATAAGGAATATGAGATTCGGAAAGGCCTGCGATATTGATGCGTCCATCACCAACACCATAGACTCCATATTCTTCACGTAATTGATTCATTTGAGTTTCTTTAAAGCCTAGTACACTAAACATGCCTTTATGGCTTTCAATGAAGTCAAATTGTGACGTGTTATAAGTATTTCGCAATTCATCACATAAACTTTGGCGCAGATTTAACAAACGTTGCTGCATTTCACTCAATTCTTGCTTCCAAATCGAGGTTAGCTCTTGATTCTGAAGAATTGTTTTAACCAAAGCTGCACCATGATCTGGCGGCATTGTGTAAGTTGAACGAGCAAGCGTTAGAAGCTTACCTTTAGCATTGCCAACGTGTTCGCTGTTTTTGCCAATCACGATAGCGGCACCCGTTCTTTCACGGTATAAACCGAAGTTCTTCGAGCAAGATGTCGTAATCAACATCTCTTCGACGTTGTTAGCCATGTGTTGAAGACCTTTTGCGTCTTCTTCTAAGCCATCACCAAAGCCTTGGTAAGCAATATCAACGAACGGCAAGAAGCCATTTTTCTGCGATAGTTTGGTAATTTCCTGCCACGCCTCAAAGTCGATATCCGCACCCGTTGGGTTATGACAGCAACCGTGCAGTAGTACCACATCTGATGGACCCGCTTTTGAAAGGTCATCCAACATTCTTGCAGTATCAACTTGCTTCGTTTCAGGACTGAAGTAATTGTAATATCGAACTTTTAAGCCTGCCGCTTCCATCACCGGTTTGTGGTTAACGTAGCTTGGGTTTGAAATCCAAACCGTGGTGTCTGGTTGAGAAACTTTCATTAAGTCACCCAACATGCGAAGTGCACCACTTGCACCCGGTGTTTGAATCGCAGCAACGCGATCCATTGCAGAAGTCCCTTTAAGCAGCAGATCAACCATGCTCTGGTTGAACTCTTCACAGCCTGCTAGGCCAACGTAAGCTTTGGTTTTCTGAGTCTCAACAACGATATCTTGAGCCTTAGAAACGGCTTTCATGATCGGAGTTTCGCCTTGGTCGTTTTTGTAAACGCCAATGCCTAAATCGACTTTATCAGTACGAGTATCGCCGCGGTAAGCAACAGAAAGAGATAGAATTGGATCTAAAGTTGGTTTTGGTAGATGTGAAAACATGAAAGTCACAACCCTTTGAAATTCAAGTAATGGATTTCACGTTAACATTTTCGTACTAAAATCAGAAACATTTTTTAATAGAAGCGCTTAGTTACCATAAGTAATCAGAGATTGGTCGTTTCAAACGGATAAATAGTGCAAATTTCAAACACCTAATGACCCATTGCACAATTCAAATTGCTTTATTTCTATGCGTCTTATGTTCCTATATTCTTATGTTTGCACGTGCTCTATTAAGATTACTACTGGGCACTCTGTTTGAATTGTCTTGGTGTCATTCCTGACCAAGCCTTAAACCGAGTGCTAAAGTTAGCGGCATTGGGATATCCAACTATCTCGCCAATGTGTTGAATCGACCAATCACTCGACCTGAGCAGCCTTGCAGCGTATTCCATTCTCATACGCATAATATGAGTCATCGGGCTATGAGAGTAATAACGTTGGCACAAACGATGGAAGTGCGGCTCTGAACAAGGAAATAGGTTTGCTAGCTCATGCACATTCCACTCTTTATGAAGCTGCTTTTGAACACTGTCGAACACACGTCTCAAGCGAATCAAATTTCGAGACTGTTGCTGCGGGACTGGTGCATTAATCATGAACTCTATTTGGGCTACGCTGTGAATGGCAATCGCTCCGCCTAAATCAATGGGCAAGGCAATACTTCTCAGCAAGGTATGAATACAAGACGAGACGACTTCGGCTGCAGGAGAGAGCGTATAACTCACTTCATCATTGACGACATTATCCCAATGCTTATCAGGCGATAGAAAGATCCACGCTATCTGCCATGTTTCTTCTTCAATCCCAAAGCCATTCTCAACGCCTGCAGGCACAGTAATGCACGACCCCGGCTCTAGAATATAGCGACACGCCCCACTTTCTAACCACCCTTTGCCCCTAACCGTGTAAAGCAGCATGTGTTTCTGTGGATTCTTCCGATGGACAGAAAAGAAATCTCGGCACGACGCCGTCCCACACTGAACGATACCCAATTCTTCGAATGCCAATACATGGCTTTGATCGACAAACTCTTGGTGTGTCTGATCAGAGATCTCGTACCGTTCGTGTTTCTCACTCATTTCACTGATCGCTCATTAGGTTTGCCTGCAATTAAATCGCCACTTTAGTCATTCGATAGTTTTGGAATAGATGATTTTGAAAACAGATCGTTTTGACAAATAGACAGCTTTTGAAAATAGATAGTTTGGCAAAAGTTTGTGATGAACCTGAACAATACAGCCTAAACAAATGCCGATAAACTTCTCGCATATTAACCACAGGGGAAATGCGATGCGCTCGACATATCGTCATCTAGACAAAGATTTTTGGCAAAAGCTTTTACACATCGGTTTGCCTGTATCGCTACAAACCATGTTGTTTTCATTACTCGGCGTGGTCGATATTTTTATGGTTAACCAACTGGGTGACTCTGCAACTGCGGCGGTTGGTGTGGGTAACCGCATATTTTTCTTCAACTTGATCATGGTATCCGGGATTAGCGGCGCTGTCAGTGTGCTAGCTTCGCAATATTTCGGTGCGGGAGATTTCAACGGAATTAGACGCACATTAGCACAGTCATGGGCATTGTCTGTCTTTACCATCATCCCCTTTGTGTTGATTTATACATTGGCTCCTGAATCAGTCGTGTCTGTGGTGGCCTCAGACCCTGATTACGTCCGCTTGGCAACGGATTACCTTTGGATAACAGGAGCCAGCCTTTTTGGTACCGCGATCGTAGTGCCCTTAGAAAGCGCACTGCGATCGGTCGGCGAAGCCAAGCTACCCACCAAGATCAGTATTTGGGCAATCATCGTTAATGCGATTCTCAATGCATTGCTGATCTTTGGTTTGTTTGGATTTCCAGAACTGGGCGTAGTTGGTGCGGCTATTGGCACCACGGTGTCTCGATTCTTTCAGACGATAGCGCTGCTTATCATGGCGAAGAAACACTACGCGCATCTATTCCCGACATTAAGTAATTGGCGAGAAGCGATATTACCGAAGCATAGAAAGAAGTACTTCACGATAGCAATACCTATGTTGGTTCATGACACAGCATGGGCGGGCGGGATTCTTATTTATAACGTGATAGTTGGGCAAATGGGTGTTGGAGAGCTTGCGATCATTTCGCTGTTATCGCCAGTAGAAAGTATCTTGATCTCGGCGTTCATGGGGTTTGCGGTCGCCGCTTCGATCATTCTAGGCAACGAGATCGGCGCGAAGAACTATCAACGTGTTGAGAACACCGCATGGGGTTATGTATTGGTCAGCTGTGGGCTTGCGGCTATATTAGCCTTGGTGTGTTGGTTTGCTAAACCCGCGATCGTATACATGATCGGCCTTACTCACTTAGAGCTCAAAGAGACAGCCGTTAACGTCACCTTAGTCATGGCACTCGGCATGATACTAAGAGTCTTCAATATGGTTGGTATTGGTGGCGTGCTGAAAAGTGGTGGAGACATCAACTACAGTATCTTCATCGACCTGTTTGGCCAATGGGCAATCGGTATTCCCCTTGCTTACTTTACTGCGCTGGTGTTGGGTTGGCCGCTAGAATGGGTTTTGATGATTGTGTTACTGGAGGAGTTAGCGAAGATCGCTTTAACTAGCCAGCGAATTCACTCTAAGAAATGGATCAACAATCTAATCGACGAGCCTGAGCACATTCCTATATAAACAGGCGATAGATTCAAAGAACTCACACCCAAGGGCTGATTTGTAGCATTGCGCTAACGATGAAGCCCTTTTTCGTTTACGAGTGTGCAAAGTCACGACAGCAGTTATATATCAGTAAATCGATGGATGATTTGGTTTGAACTACCACGCCAATCCAACATTGGATCCGCTTTATCTTGCTCAAAACGACCATCAATCAAAGTATCAACATATTCAAGTACTTGCTTCTGCTTTTCGTCGAGTTCGTCGAGCTCGTAGCCCGTCCACATCCAGATGTCTTTGCCTTCACATTCTGCTTTTACACGCTGAACAAGCTTAAGCACTTCAGATACATTTGCAGGATGAAGAGGATCACCACCTGAAAGCGACAAGCCACGACGCTTGATTCGTGGATCATTGAGATCAGCGATAATGTGGTCTTGCAGCTCTTGAGTAAACAAATGCCCGGAGTCCAACCTTTGCGTTGATTGGTTATAACACCCGCGACACTGGTGTACACAACCCGACACAAACAAAGTGCAGCGTGTTCCAGGGCCATTTACAACGTCGATTGGGTGATATTGGTGATAATTCATAAGGCAGTATTGAAAACTCGTGATGGCTTAATGGTTTAACTCGAAAAGTAGCGAGAGTTGAAACAAATGAATTGGTATCGACATAGCGCCGATACCAAACATATTTCTTGAAACGTAGCTCTTCTAAGTAAGCTAGCTAATAATCTTAGAGCTTACTAAAGATGCTTCACGCGGCGTTTAACTTCTTCTTGCTTACCGAAGTTAAATGGTCGTGCATCTGGGCTACCAAGGTAACCACAAACACGGCGCGTCACCGATACTTTGGTTGAGTCATGGTTGCCACATTTAGGACACGTAAAGCCCTTACTTGTACAGTCGAACTCACCGTTGTAACCACATTCGTAACACTCATCAATCGGTGTGTTAGTGCCGTAGTAAGGAACACGTGTGTAGCTGTAATCCCATACGTTTTCTAGTGCTTCGATGTTCTTCTGCATGTTCGGGAATTCGCCGTAACAGATAAAACCACCGCTAGAAATTTCAGGATAAGGCATCTCGAAATCGATCTTGTCGTATGGGTTCACTGTCTTCTGCACATCTAAGTGGAAGCTGTTGGTGTAGTAACCACGGTCTGTCACACCATCAATCACACCAAATTCTTTGGTGTCGATGCTGCAGAAACGGCTACATAGGTTTTCACTTGGTGTGCCGTATAGGCTGAATGCGTAACCTGTCTCTTTCGTCCAAGATTCCACTTCACGCTTCATGTACTCCACCAGCTCAAGCGCTTTAGCACGCATTTCGCCATCGTCGTACAGGTGAACGTCAGTACCGTAAAGTGCTGTCATCGCTTCGTGGATACCAATGTAACCAAGAGAAACAGACGCGCGGCCGTTCTTGAAGATATCGGCAATAGAGTCGTCTGCTTTCAAGCGAACGCCACATGCACCTTCCATGTATAGGATTGGAGCAACACGTGCTTTCACGTTTTCTAGACGAGAAATACGAGTTTCTAATGCACGACGAGCCAGCTTGAGTTTATCATCAAGCAGTTCGTAGAACTTAGCCATATCTTGTTTTGCGTTAATCGCAATACGTGGCAAGTTCAAGCTAACAACACCTAAGTTGTTACGGCCTTCGTGAATCAACTCACCATTTTCTTCATAAGTATTCAAGAAGCTACGACAACCCATAGGAGTTTTAAATGACCCTGTCACTTCTACTACTTTGTCGTAGTTAAGAATGTCTGGGTACATACGCTTAGACGCACACTCTAGCGCTAATTGCTTGATGTCGTAGTTTGGATCTTGCTTCTGGTGGTTCAAACCATCTTTGATCGCAAATACCAGTTTAGGGAACACGGCTGTTTTACGGTTCTTACCCAAACCTGCAATGCGGTTTTTCAAGATTGATTGCTGAATCAATTTCGAGCCCCAGCTTTCACCTAAACCAAAACCAAACGTCACGAATGGTGTTTGACCATTAGCGGTGTGCAGCGTGTTTACTTCGTACTCCAGAGATTGGAACGCGTCGTAACACTCTTTCTCTGTGCGAGAGATAGCAAAAGCTTCTGGGCTATGAATGTCCCACTCTTTCGCTAGCGATAAGTGCTTCTCGTAGCTCGCCATAACGTAAGGTTCAAGAACCTCATCGATGCGGTTAATCGTTGTGCCGCCGTAGATGTGACTCGCCACTTGCGCGATGATCTGCGCGGTTACCGCTGTCGCCGTAGAAATAGACTTAGGTGTGTCGATTTCCGCGTTACCCATCTTGAAGCCATGCGTTAACATGCCTTTCAGATCGATAAGCATGCAGTTAAACATTGGGAAGAACGGTGCGTAGTCTAGATCGTGGTAGTGAATATCACCACATTCGTGAGCATGTACGATATCACGTGGCAAAATGTGAGTTTTCGCATAGTGTTTAGCCACGATACCCGCCAGCAGGTCACGCTGAGTTGGGATTACTTTGCCATCTTTGTTCGCGTTTTCATTGATTAGATCAACGTTGCTTTCTTCGATCAAACCTTCGATCTCACGAGTTAAAGCGCTTTGCTTCTCACGGGCGATGTCGCGGTCATGACGATATTCAATGTAGGCACGAGCCAGAGACTTGTATGGTCCCTGCATTAGCTCGTTCTCGACCATGGTTTGAATTTCAGAGATATGAACTTCATCGTAGTCTTCGAGCTTCAACTCAACTGCTAATGCCACATTCAGTGCATAAATAGCAATTTCCTTATCGGCTTTGTCTGATGCTGCTTCCACTGCAGCTTGGATGCGATCTCTACTGAATGGAGCTCTTGAGCCATCACGCTTGATTACGATTGATTTCACCACTTCTCCTTACTCTTGAGGTATTCACAGACTTATCCACAAACACACTATATAGAGCGATTTATCGTTTAACTAACACTAGATATTGTGGCGTATTTAACGAGAACCACCAACTTTGAGTATTGATTTGGATCAATAAAAAGAGAACGCTGACTAAGATCAATTCAATATTATTACGCTAGTTCTCAAGTCGAAAAGAAACAATGTAACAATAAAAAAACTCCTAAAAAGAGTTGAATTTTTGGTAAGTGTTGTAGGATAACGGCTCATCAATATTGGCAGACAAAATTAGGGATATTTGGCATGAAACGACTTCAAAACTGGATAATGTTAGGCTGCTTACTCAGTAGCCAGACATTTGCTGAACCTTTGACCATATCCAGTTGGAATATCGAATGGTTATCAACCAACGAGGCTGTGAATAAGTTTTCTGACAAACGTGATCAAGCTGATTTCGACAAACTCGCAACTTATTTTCAATCCTTAGACGCAGACGTGGTTGCGTTTCAAGAAGTCGATAACGTAAATGCCATTCAGCGTGTGGCTGGTGATCAATACAAGATATTGATGTCTGACCGGGCGCTATCTAAGAACAGCAACCGCCAATTTAAAGAAGTGAACCAATACACGGGATTTGCAGTTCGTAAAGGAGTAGCCCTCACCGACTACGCTGACTTTCCGCTTGAAACCACATCCAACAGTAAACTTAGGTTTGCCAGCTATATCGTTGTAGAAACAAACTTTAAACCCATTCACATGTTGTCTGTGCATTTAAAGGCAGGTTGTAGCGGAGCGTATAAGTCCAACCGCGATTGCTCTCGTTTAAAAGAGCAAGCTCAGCAACTGAACAAGTGGATAAAGCAAAGAGAGCGCAATAACGAAGACTACGCCATTCTTGGCGACTTTAACCATAACCTCGCTTACTCACGAGATTGGATGTGGAAAGAGTTATCACAATATACTGATGCGCAGTTAGCGACACGAAAGACCCGTGCAGATTGTAAGGTACGCTCTAACCGCAACAATTATCGCACACATCAGTTCCGCTCTGTTATTGATCATATTGTGGTGAGTGAGTCGCTAAATGCTTCTCCTGCAAAGCAGAAGGTATTTGAAACACAAGATGTTCTGGACTACAAACTCAGCGACCACTGTCCAGTTTCAACGACTATTAAATAGTAGATTTTAGATAACAGCAGATTGTAGATAACTGAAAATAATAGAAACAGTAAATATAGAAAGAGGCTGACTGACTTTCGTGCTGAAAGCGAGTCAACCTCTATGCTTGGTCAGTTCAGAACGGATAACGTCAAAGCCAATGTAATCAGCTATAAGCTTGCTACTAACACGTTTTGTTCATACGATCCGCCAGCCACATTCCCACCAGCATGCTTATCATAAACACCCACACCGTCGGGTTGCCGCCACTTAGGCTGGTTACCGCAGGGCCTGGGCAAAAGCCAGCAATCCCCCAGCCTAAGCCAAACGCTGTAGATCCAAGAATCAGCTTTCTGTCTATCAACGGATTGTTACGGCTATCTAACGGCTCGCCATTGATGGCTTTAGCGCGCTTTTTAATGACCAGATGATAAAACGGTGCAAAGACCAATAGCGCGCCACCCATGACGAATGCCAAACTAATGTCCCAGTTACCGGTAATGTCTAAGAAGCCGAGTACCTTCTCAGGATCAACCATCCCTGAGATGATCATGCCAGAGCCAAAAAGAATACCTGCCACCAAACCGATAACGATAGTAAATGAAGCGTTTTTCATTATGCCCCCAAGCCAGTCAGATTCTTGATAAACACGGTTACGATTGCCACACCCATAAATACACAGGTCGCAACAATAGAACGTTTAGATAAACGCGCCATTCCGACAATGCCATGCCCGCTAGTACAACCGTTCGCTGTTTTAGTACCAAAGCCCACCAGAAGGCCAGCAATAATCACTAAAGCGAGATTCATCTCTTCTAACTGCGGAAGTTGGTAGCCCGTCGGAATTAATAGCCAACCACTTGCGACCATTCCCACAACAAAGGCGATACGCCAGTGTTTTTCGGTGTTTGCTGTATCCGCATCTTTACGTTCTTTGTTGCTGGTGCCAGTTGGCAATAATCGGCTGACAATGCCACTAATGCCAGCAACTCGACCAATCCCCAACATTAAAACAATGGCCGACACGCCTAACAACATGCCGCCGAAAAAAGCATCCCAAGGAATCAAACTAAGCACAAACCTCTCCTATCCACAAACATCATAAACTCATAACAACCTATAAATTAGAGTTTACTAATAAATATAAATTAGTCAATGCTAATGTACTGCGAGTATGTGTCGTTTTGTAAGTCTGGAATTAACAAGCGCCCTGCATGAAAAAAGCCCCTAGGCGTTAACCTAAGGGCTTATGATTTAATTCGGTTGTATTGGTTGTATTATGTAAGCTACTTAGTCTTGTTCTTTTCAGCTATCCACTGGGACATATACTTCGTGCTCGCCATGCTGTGGTGCTTAAGCATTGAACCAAAGAAATTATTCAGTCGATGCGCATCAAGCTCAGAACCTAGCGCAGTCAGTCGCTCGATCAATTTGTCGCCCAGTTGATTCTGTTCATAGTGCGCTTCAAGAATTGAATGACATTGGCTTTGAGCTTTAAGCCATTTCTTTTCATCTTTATAAAGAGCGACAGCTTGTTCAACAAACTCATCAATATCATCTGACACTGCACCCGGCCATTGCAGTTCACCTTGCGGTAGCATGCCTTCACTGCCGATCTCGCTGGTTACATTCGGAGTTTGCAGCTTCATCGCATCAAGTAACTTGCCTTTAATGCCAGCGCCAAAACGTAATGGCGCAACACAAACACGTGCATCTTCCATCACTTCTTGAGCATCTTTAGCCCAACCTTTGATATGGAAACCGGTTTTTGGATTATGCAAAGCGGTTGCTTTCGGCGGCGGATAAGATCCGTAAATATGAAGTTCACTATCAGGCAACTGCTTACGAATCTTCGGCCAAATCTTCTGTAACTGAAGCACTGCATCCCAGTTAGGCGCATGTCTAAAATTACCTATCGTCATGAAATGCTTACGTTCTTCAAAGCTTTTCGTACTTTCAGGCAACGTGTTGAGATCAACCATGAACGGCAGGTGATGTAATAGTTTTGGATCGATATTGAACTCAGATTGGAGCAATTCCATCTCGTAACTTGAGATGATCAACGAAAGATCACAGCGCAGGATTGCAGCGATTTCACGTTTCGCCAAGTCACTGTACAGGTGCTCTTTCGTTAACTCTGTCTCTTTCTTAACAGCTTCATGTCGAGCATTGCGTAGGAATTGTAAATCTTCAGTATCCAGTAGCTTAAAGGCATTGGGACATACCTTCTCGACGCGCCAGCCGAATTGCTCTTCCATCATAAAACGGTCAAACATCACAACATCGGGCTGCAGCTCTTCAATGTAATCGTCAAAGCTATCGCAATTTAACTGAATAGATTGGCTTGTAATGCCCTCTTCAGAAAGATCAATCATATGCTCGGTTTCTTGAGCTGGCGTTGCGAACTCAACGGGCCAACCTTGTCTCTTGAACAGTCGTAAAAGTGACATCATATGGCTGCCAGCCGCCGATGAATTCGGTTCTGGCCAAACGTAGCCAATTGCTAAAACTTTCTTCAAAACACTTCCTAAGAAATAACAAAAGGGACTAACTTAGCCCCTAATAAAACGTTTATCGATCGTGGTCGACTTATATTGCTGATTATAATGAGTTCTAATCACTCAGCGATCAGATTCGCTCACCTACATTGCGAGCTATCATAAGCACTTCATCGGCTGAGTGAAGGTTTGAAATCGTGGTTTCGACTTCTGCGCCCAATGTCGACTGATAGAGCTTTTGTGCAAAGTTATCTGCTCTGGTGGTCACTAATACATGTTTTAGTGTCGAGCCCTGCTCTGATAGCTTCTGCTTCACTTGAGGCAAAGAGTCTAGAATCAGCTTTTTGCCCAATCCTTGCCCCTGAGCACTCGGTAACACAGCAAGTTGTTCTAGCTCCAAAACAGCTTCAGGCCTAAACCCACTCTTTTGAACCCAAATAATGTAGCCGACAATCTCGCCATCGCTTTCAGCAACAAAGTTAAGAAAGCGTGGCGCAGCATTTAAGTTACATTGTAACCAATTTTTTGAGTTTTGCTGTCGAACAAAAGTAGCTTGGTGAACTAAAGCCGCTCCATCGAGGTCGGCTTCTGTCATAAAACGAACTTGCGCCATGCTGCTACTCATTCTCAGAATTAGGACGCGTTTTACAGTGTAAAATGGCTCTCTCTAGAAGTTCTAATGCCGAGCTATCTGCTTCTGGAAGCTTAGCGTCCGATTGACCTAACGGATCAACACGGCTACCCCACTTAATATGGCCTGCCCCCCAAGTTAAACCGGCACCGAATGCCGCCACAAGGATGTTTGAGTTCGGTTTAACAAAGCCTTGCTCTAACGATTCACACAATGCAATTGGCACAGTCGCAGCCGACGTGTTGCCATAGTTTTGAATGTTCACAAACGCTTTCTCACGTTCAATGCCCGCCATATCACACAGAGTTTGAATAATTCGGATGTTCGCTTGGTGCGGAATCACAACATCGATGTTTTCAGTTGAGATGCCAGTGCGACTCAATACTGTATGTGCTGCAGCGCCCATTCCTTTCACTGCACGCTTGAAGATCTCTTTACCAACGAAATCAAAATCCCAGTAACCGTTATCAGCAGCAAAGCGGTCCATAGACGTACCGAATTTTGGTACTGCTAGAATGTCACGGCCCTCTGCGTCACAACCGATTTGAGCTTCTTGTAAACCCACTTGTTCTTCAGTACGCGATAAAACCACAGCGCCAGCGCCATCACCGAATAGAACCGCAGTATCACGCTTGGTCCAGTCGATGAAGAATGAAAGACGCTCTGCACCCACAACGATCGCATTGCGGTAGTTGCCCGCTTGAATCAATCGAGTTGCTGTTTCAACACCGTAGATAAAGCCTGTACACGCTGCATTAAGGTCAAAAGCTGCTGCGCTCTTGATGCCTAAGTTCTGTTGAACTTTAGACGCGGTATTTGGAATAAGAGAGTCTGGACTGCACGTCGCTACGATCACAAGATCGATATCTTCGGCTGTTAAACCAGCACACGCCATTGCATGTTGAGCAGCAACGGTCGCTAGCTCAGAGGTATTTACATGACTGATACGACGATTTTCGATACCAGTTCGAGTACGAATCCACTCGTCAGACGTATCAATGAAAGTGCTTAAATCATCATTGGATAGCACGGCTGGTGGCAGACACTTTCCCCAGCCCGTAATTTCAGCGTAAAATTTTGTCATCATTTACCTGTTTATTGTTTGTTTTTATTTGAGTATCTTATTCTTGTTTTAAACAGTATAAGCGTTCCGTACATGATTCGTAAATCGCGTTAGGCACGGAGACGCAATAAAAAGAGAAAGTTATGTCTACATTCAACACACGTTGCCCTTCTTGCGGTGGCGTAAACCGAGTTCCTTCAGAAAGAATTTCAGAAAGCCCTACTTGTGGTAAGTGCAAAAACGCACTTCTAGACGGTGCACCAATCGAAGGTACGTCACTGAATTTCCAATCAATTTTGAACAGTTCACAGCCTGTCGTTGTCGATTTTTGGGCGACATGGTGCAACCCATGTGTAGGTTTCGCACCTGTATTTAGCGATGTCGCTAAAGAGCGCGCTGGCGATGTTCGATTTGTTAAAATTGATACCGAAGCTCAACAGCAACTGGCGGCTATGTATCAAATCAGAAGCATCCCAACGGTGATGGTGTTCAAGAACGGTCAACGTGTTGATACGATTAACGGTGCGTTACCAAAAGACCAATTTGATCAATGGCTTAATCAAGCTCTAACCAAGTAACACTATTATTTAAGCTATTGGTTAAGCTATTGGTTAAGCGATTGTTTAAGCGATTGTTTAAGCGATTGATTTAGCTTTTGCTTTGTTCTAAGTAAGCACACAAAAATAGGTTAGAGAGTCTTACCAAATCAAGACTATCTAACCTACTGTTTTATTTATGGTTATCACTTAACTTCTTGAATAAAACCACAGCTTCGCCTTTCGCTTGAATACTAGATTCTTGCTTGCCAAACCCGTATTGCTGTTTGATTTGATCTGCGACTTTCTCAGCAATCATAATGGTTGGTGCATTGGTGTTTGCCCCAATCAGTGTCGGCATCACAGAAGCATCAATGACTCTCAAATTATCCAATCCATAAACTTTGAGATCTTTATCTACCACAGCTAAAGAATCGCTACTAGGTCCCATTTTACAGGTCCCGATCGGGTGATACTGAGTGTCTGCACGATTGCGAATATCTTGCTCGATAGCCTTGTCATCACTGGCGTCCACAGGGTAGAAAGCATTGCCTCGGATATCATCAAACGCGGAACTCTCTAACATTTGATACTGCTTCTTCCAGCCCTTAATCATGATCTCCATGTCTTCAGGATGACTGAAAAACGCAGGATCGATCTTAGGCGGATCATAGGGATCATTACTATTGAGCGTTACGGTGCCGTAGCTCTTCGGTCGCAATAAGGTGACATGAGAGGTAAAGCCATGACTGGTATGGATTTTTCTTGCATGGTCATCAACAACAGCGACCACAAATACAAACTCTAAATCCGGCACGGCAATATGATCTTCGGAACAAAGAAAACCAATCCCTTCAGCAAAGTTGCTACTCATTTTCCCGCGTCGTTCTTTGTGCCATAGCGGAAGAGCTTTGGTCATTTCAGAGGCCATTTGCAATGAAATGCCGAAGGTTTCGCGCTTTTCGCTGCATTTGTACGAATGCACTAAGTCGATATGGTCTTGGAGGTTCTTGCCTACTCCAGGCAACTCATGAACCTGTTCGATTCCATGTGTCTCTAGTTCAGTTTGAGCACCGACACCAGACAGTAACAGCAATTGGGGAGAACCAAACGCGCCAGCGGAAAGAATCACTTCTTTGTTGCATCGTATCTGATAACGCTTTCCGCTAGAACCATATTCAACACCAATCGCCTTCTTGCCTTCAAACAAAACCTTATGTGTGGTGGCTTTAGTCACGACCGTGAGATTCGATCGTGAAAGGTTTGGCGTTAAGTAAGCCTTGGCAGCACTGCATCGTTCACCATTCAGCTGTGTTACCTGCGTCGGCATCGCCCCAAACTGAGCAGCGCCGTTAATATCCTCATTGCGAGGTACACCTATCGATTCACACGCCGTTAAATAACGTTCCAACATAGGGCTTGGCGATCTAAGATTGGCCACATTAAGAGGACCACCTTGGCCATGGAACTCATCTTGGTGGACTTCGTTGTTTTCTGCTTTCTTAAAGTAAGGCAAACAGGATTCATAGTTCCAGCCAGCATTGCCCAAGCTTTCCCATCTATCGTAGTCATAGCGATGTCCACGAGCGTACATCATGGCATTGATAGAGCTAGAACCGCCAAGTGTCTTACCTCTAGGCTGATAGCCTTTACGACCGTTCAAACCCGGCTGTTCAACCGTTTCGAATGCCCAATTATTGAGTTTGGTTGGCATCATCGCCACCACGCCAACGGGTGTGTGAATGAATGGGCTGGTGTCTTTACCACCCGCTTCTAACAAGCAAACCGTCACATCAGGATCTTCCGACAGCCGAGAAGCCATCACACACCCAGCTGAACCACCGCCAACAATAATAAAATCATAACTATCCATTTGCCATCTCCGCTATTTCTAGTGGGTGTAACTCACGCTTCAAGATTTTTCCGGTTGCTGTCATGGGTAAGGCTTTACGAATGAATACCTTACGCGGGTATTTGTAGTCGGCGAGTTGCTCACGACACCATGCTATCAAGGCGGCACTATCACATTGCGTATGTTCGTGAAGAACCACATGCGCATGGATCTCCTCGCCTAAATGTTCATGATGCTCGCCTACCACCGCGACCATTTCGACATCGGGGTGACACATCAACACTTCTTCGACTTCACGTGGATAAACGTTGTACCCACCACGAATAATCATGTCTTTAACACGGTCAACAATGAACAAATTGCCATGCTCATCGACGCGACCGATATCTCCCGTTAAGAACCAACCATCACGAATAGATTCAGCTGTCGCCTCTGGCCTTTGATAATAGCCTTTCATCACACTTGGGCTTTTAATGCAGACTTCGCCGAGTTCACCCATAGCGACAGAGTTGCCTTGTATATCAGTAATCTTGATGAGGTGGCCACATAAAGGCTGACCGACACTACCCGATAAACGATCGCCATCAATATGATTAAAGGTCGCAACCGGCGCCGTTTCCGAGAGCCCATAACCTTCTAAGACTGGTAATTCAAAACGAGATTCAAACTGTCGTATAACCTCAAGCGGCATAGAAGCACCGCCAGAAACACCTAACCTCAAGCTGTGTTTAACCTGTTCAGAGCGTTTGCTTGTGTTTTCTAAACTATCAGAAGACTCTTCTCCCGCCTTTAATAGCGCGATATACATAGTAGGAACACCCGCAAATACGCTGACTTTATGGCTAATGATCTGTTCAATAACCAATGACGGTTCAAAACGAGGAATCAACACCATGGTGGACCCTGTTAGCACACTCGCGTTCATCATCACCGTCTGACCGAAGCTATGGAATAAAGGCAGTGTAGCCATTGTGGTGTCGCTGTACTCCAATCTCATTAGATACTGTGACGACATCGCATTGGTTTGCATGTTGGTGTGGGAAAGCTCAGCCCCTTTTGGTTGACCCGTCGTGCCAGAGGTATAAAGGATCACAGCGGTATCATCGCCATGACAAGCCACAGACTCAAAAGGAGTAAAAGGTTGTGCCAACCAATCAGCGATTGATTCATGCTCCTCATTACTTTCTAAAGTAGTGTCTGTGTTTGTTGGGATAGGCATCTCGACAAAGTGTTCACAGTGGTTTGCCTGCTCAAAACCTTGTAAACCATAGCGACCAATGGGAAGCTCTTCACTGCCGTCAAAACATAAATAGGCCTTCGCGTTAGAGTCATTAAGGTGATAAGCGATCTCTCTGGCCTTGAATAGCACGTTCAAAGGCACGACTACACAACCCGCTTTTAGAATCCCGTAATAGGCTATCGGAAAGTAAGTCACGTTCGGGCATGACAACGCTACCTTATCTCCGTTCTGCAACCCAAGTCTTTTCAAGTTAGCAGCCACGTTTCCAGAAAGTTGTTCTAACTGAGAAAAACTGATTTCATCCGATCCCATACGCAGAGCGGCTTTAGTTGGAAAAAGCGAAGCGCTACGCTCCAAATTAACAGCAAGATTGTGCATCCATGATCTCCTTGTGCGGCTTAGACCTGTTTGTGACGGTCACCGTAGACGTTCTAATCGTTGTAATAAGTCTCTTTCTTGTCATCACGAGCCTGCACATTGGTGTGTCATGTAGATAAGAGTCGTTATTGAGCAAAATGTTTGAGACGCTCCAATGTGCAGCCCAATAAATTACAACATTTCGATAACATTTCGAACAGGTTTCAAAAAGACAAAAACCGGTGATATTCGGACACAGCCTGCGCTAGCCCAATAAAACCTTGCACACATAAACCAAAATTTGGAACAAGCTTGCGAAAGTGAGAACAAGCAACAGGCGTAAATGTTAAAAGTTCGGTTAAGATATCGATATTCAACAAGAGGCAGCTTATGGAATACACCGCAGTTTACGAACCCGACATGCAAGCATTCGGCATTCTGGATCTTCAGTTGCTGCATCGTTACCTGTCGCCTGTTCTCAGTATCGAAGAGTTGCTCGAAGGCAGTAACATCGATGCTCTCCAACTCAACACACCCGATACACACATCACTTTGGCGCAAAAGCTTGCTGTGTTCAGTAATGCGTTAGCGAATTCCAACGAAGACGGATTGGGGCTTAAAGTTGGCCAACAAGCGAGGTTCAGCGATTTCGGCGTGCTCGGTTATGCGGTGTTTAGCAGCGAAACACTACTCGATGCCTTTTTAATCGGGTTTAAGTATCTGCAACTTGCTGGCCCTGTCCTCAGAAAAACCATGTCTGTAGAAGACAACATTGGTTACTTTCGCGCAGAGCAACTTATCGAACTCGATTCTTTACTGCCCTTTTGTTGTGAATACTGGTTCGCAGCGATACACAGTTTGTGCGAAGAGGTCTTACAGCAGCCCTTTCCTTCTCAAGTGATCCGCTTCCCCTATCCAAAACCTGAATACGACGATCTATACACAGAGATTTTCCGCTGCCCGGTTGAATTCAATAGTGACCGGCTTGAATGGGAGTTCGACGCAACCACCTTGTATTCATCTCTTCCTACCGCCAACCCCATCACTTTACAGATGTGCTTAAAATCGTGTGATGACATGTTGGCAAAAGTCAGTGCACCCAGTAGCCTCAAAGAGAAAGTCTCTCAGATGCTGATTGAAAGGCCAGGATGTTACCCTTCTATAGAATCCATTTCTTCAGAACTGGGCATGTCTTCTCGAACTCTGCGTCGTCACCTGAAAGCAGCGGATACGAGCTATCAGAAGATACTGGACCATGTTCGCTTTCACCTTTCCCGGCACTACCTTTCTTCAACTCGAATGAGTATTGAAGAGATATCTGAACGAGTTGGCTTTTCTGATAGCGCTAACTTTCGTCATGCCTTTCGTAAGTGGAGTGGTAACTCGCCACGTCAATACCGTAAAGAAACGGTCTAACACTTAAAATCCCACTCAATCCAAATCATAAAAAGACAATCACGCTGCAATCTTTTTCTAAATTAAACCACCAATGAACAACGGCTTAACGACTTTTTGCCCGCATAAAATCTCGCCAAACCACCAAATATCGCAACCGTATTTTAGTTTAGTTGGTCGATAAATTTCTTTTATCTTAACGACCATTTTTATTTGTTTTACCCAATTCAGTTTCTCCCCCATAGTCGCGGAAAATTCATCGTTTCTTTTACTATCAGAGGCTCCTGCATTGGACAACATCCAACCAACAACTCGCATAACTGTTCCTGTTATTGCATTGTCTTTTTACGCGATCGCTTCAGGCTACTTAATGAGTTCATTACCATTAATGCTGTCTGAGTATGGCTTAGACAAAGATCTATCGAGTTGGTTGGCGAGTGCATTCTATGCAGGTCTACTGGCTGGTACATTATTGATTGAACGTGCCATTGCGCGTGTTGGCCACAAAGATGCGTTCGTCATCGCATTGAGTGTGTTCATCGCAACGATCCTTGTATTGCCATTGATCCCACACCAAGCAGTATGGCTACTAGCTCGCTTTGTGGCTGGTGTGGCGGTTGCAGGTATCTTCGTGATTGTAGAGTCTTGGCTAATGAGCGGCGACGAGTCACAACGCGCAAAACGTCTCGCTATCTACATGTGTTCACTGTACGGCGGTTCTGCAGTTGGTCAGCTTGGTATCGGTTACCTAGGTATTACTGGTGGCGTACCTTTCATCGCAATGTTCACCCTTCTGTTTGGTGCGATCATTGTGCTGATGTACGGACAAGCAACTCCACCACAGATCCACGATGCGCAATCTTTGTCTTTAAAGCAGATCAGCAAATTAAGCCACAGCGCGCTAATTGGCTGCATTGTTTCCGGATTAACGCTAGGTGCGATTTACGGCTTGATGCCAGTTGAACTTGCTCAACGTAACATTGCACACGAAGACATTGGTGGTTTGATGGCTTTGGTTATCATGGGTGGTATGGCTGTACAGCCGATGGTGACTTGGTTATCTCACCACGTAGGACAAGTGTTATTAATGGCTTTGTTCTGCCTGCTAGGGGTTGCAAGCATTGGTGTGCTGACTATCAATCACGATTTCTACGTACTAGGCATGAGCTTGTTCGTATTAGGCATGGCCACATTTGCGCTATACCCAATCGCGATTAACTTAGGTTGCCGTAACCTTGACCCAAGCTACTTAGTGTCAGTGACTCAAATCATGCTACTTTGCTACAGCATCGGTTCTGTTGCGGGCCCAATCGTTGCAGACAGCTTTATGGATTCACAAGCAGGATTGTTCACTTACCTATTCGCGTCTCTACTTGCTACAACGATCTACATGTTGATTGCTAGCCTAAAGCGCTCTCACCTACAGATTGCAGGCGAGTAAGCTTAAATAGACAGACACTAGATGCGTGTCATTAGGGCTCCGAGTTCAGACTTTATGTCTAAGCGAAGGGCCCTTTTCAACTCATGCTTATATGTAACCTTCTTCTCCCACACTTCTCATTTCATCGTGCAAGGCTAACCAAGAAGTCGATGGCTCTTTCGATATTGACTGGGTGACAAACCGAAATGCTTTTTGAAACGATGCGAAAAGTTATAAGGATCTTTGTAGCCTAAGCGATTAGCAATCATAGAAACTGACCAATCTTGATATTTCAGTAGACTGGTGGCTTTGTCCATGCGTAATTGAATCAATTTACTGCGTGGTGAGAGGTTGAATAGCGTCTTGGTGACTCTATTGAGTTGCTCTTCACTGATGAACACTCTTTCAGCCATCCCTGCCACTGTCCATGGCTGATGCAGACTACTTTCAATTTCGTTATAGAGCGCTTGAACACGTGCAGTGGTGCTGGTCGACTTAGGCTCAAACCCCGTCAACGTTCGAATAATCTCACTCAAGAGTAACTTACGGTAACTGGCTCTGCCGCCTATCTCAAAGTAAACCAAGTTCATTAATGACCAGATCTGCTCACACTCTCCAAAAGGCACAACCCCCTGACCTAAACTTGCAATGTGCTGCCACTGCTTAGTGTCAGGCGTCAACATCCACGCCATTTTCCAATAATTATATTGAGGATCGAGTTCAAAACGAAATGGGGTTTCAGCAGGAAGCACCACGAGTGTATAAGGCGTAATCGCTTTGACCGATGCTGCGGTTGTTAGAATCCCGCCACCTTCCATAGTGAAAATCAACGTATGAACATTAACGGATTCGCGCTCAACCCAGTAGCCATCATATAGCTTCGCCATGCCGCCCATATAGACACCAAAGCTTTTCATCTCTGGAATATCTTCAACGGTCAAAAAACGTTCTTTGCACTGTTCAGCGAGAAAAACATCATCATGCCAAGTTGATTTTGGTCTCATTGAATCAATGACGGATTTGCACAGGTTTTGTTGTTTTTTAAACATGTTGTTACTTCGCTCAAATCACTATAGTTCTGCCATAAATCGGAGAACTTATGACAACTAACATCAACCCTAACTCATCTATGAATAACAAGCCAGAGAGCATCTTACCTCGTATCGTTAAACTTGGTTTGCCTGTTGCTTTGCAAAGTGCGCTTGTCGCTATTCTTGCCCTTGCTGACGTATTAATGGTCAGTGATTATGGTATGGAAGCAGCTGCGGCTGTGGGAATTGCATCAAAATGGCACTTCGTTGCTATTATGATTATGGCAGGGTTGGCCTCAGCAAACGGAACATTAGTCGCTCAATACTGGGGAAAGAACGACCGAAAAAGCGCGCGAACGGTATCATCTATCGCAATGGTGTTTGGCTTAAAAGTTCTGCTGCCTGTTACTGCAATCATCACTCTTGGTTCTCAGTTTTTAATGATGTTGCAGACCAGCGATCAAACCGTGATTGAACTTGGCGCGACTTACCTGTGGTATGGATTCCCTGTCCTTCTGCTGACTCACATTGTGGTCGTGGTAGAAGCAAGCATGCGCTCATCAGGTGACACCGTAACACCACTATTGCTTGGTGCGGTCACGATTGCCCTCAACATCGCACTTAACTTCGTACTCATTAAAGGTGCCTTCGGTATTCCAGCGATGGGCGTTGCAGGTGCGGCATTGGCAACCACTTTAGCGCGCTTGATTCAAGTGGGTTTGATGTATGGCTATATGCGCATGCGTAAACACTGGTTGTTAACTACGCCTAGCTCACCACATCGTCCGTCATTATGGTTGTCTTACCGTCGTATTGCTTTGCCACTAACGATGAATGCCGTGTTATGGGCAATGGGTACTATGGCATACCAAATGATCTTCGGTCACATGGGCACAACGGAACTTGCTGTGTTCTCTATGCTCGCGCCTTTTGAGTCGCTGTGTTACTCGATATTCTTTGGTATTTCTGTAGCGTGTTCCGTGTTGCTTGGTCACTCACTCGGTCGTGATGAGTTTGATGACGCTATGAGTATGGGTCTGACGTTCATCAAAGCCGTGGTTGGTTTTGGTGCGGTTGTCGGATTGCTACTGTTTATGGGCAAAGAGCATGTTCTAACATGGCTGAACCTTTCTACAGATGCGCTCTACCCGCTCGCTTCACCTGCAATGACCATTATGTGTTTTGCGGTGGTGATTCGTATGCTGAACATGGTGATCATTAACGGTATCATTCGTGCTGGTGGCGATAATGCGTTCTGCCTGCGTATGGATTTCATCGCGATGTGGATGGTCGGCATTCCAGTATGTGTTTACGGCGCGTTTGTCGCTGGATGGGATTTCAAATACATCTATGGTTTGATGTTGGTGGAAGAAGTGGTGAAACTGGCAATTTGTTCTCATCGTTACCTAAGCCGACGCTGGATCAACAACCTCACAGTGACCTACGACGAGCCTCAAGCGGCATAAACTATTTGGCTACATTTAAGCTGAGATAGCAGCGTATCTACATCAAAAAGGTCTGAGAAATCAGACCTTTTTCGTTTCTTCAGCAACCACTTTAGACGCCAGTTACTTCTTATTCATTCGGATATGACGGTTCGAAACATTCGGCAACGGCTTCTCAGGCACCTTTCTTTTTTCATGTATCAAATGTCTGATCGCTAAAATCGGATGCTTGAGTAACATTCTTGGCCCAGCATAGCGCATCACTAAACGCATCTGCTCTTTCGGATCGGGCTTATAGCAATGGATCGGACACTTATTGCACGTCGGTTTGGCTTCACCATAAGGGCAACGGTCAAGTCGTGTTTCGGCATAACGTAATAGTTGATCACACTCTTCACATAACGCGCCATTCTGACACACTGCACCGTGGTGATCGTTACAGTAGATGTGCACCATCGCAATAACGGTTTTGTACTCCGTTGCGAGTTCGCCTTGTAGAATGTTGTTATGTTGAAACATGATTAATTGTCCAGAGATAAACCGTACAGGTTGAGATTAACGCTTTCACTTAATACGTCTTCGATTCGCTCAAACACAAAGCCTAACTTAGTCAGCAGTGCGATGCTTCGAATGTTATCAGAGGTAGTGATGGCAACTAAATGATCGATATCAGCATTCTGTTTAGCTTGTTCAATTATCGCTTGTGCCGCTTCTTGAGCAAAACCTTGTCCATACACCTCAGGAACAAAGCCATAGCCAATATCATGCGAGTCTAAGGTATCTCTTTTAATTAACCCGCAAATACCAATTGAGGTTAATGAGTCCTTCATTTCGACCATCAATAGGCAAACACCCTTCTCTTCATGCATCTTAAGAATGTTGTTTTCAATGTACTCGACAGCCTTTTCAGTGTTGTTGATTTCCTTATCACCAATGTAACGCAGGAAATCTTCTGAGCTGTATAGTCGTTGAATAAACGCCGCATCTTGAGGTGTGATCATTCTTAATCTTAAACGTTCGGTCTCGACTGACTGCATAGTGATATTTTCCTTGCTGAATACCATGTAAATATTGAGTTCTAGAGCTAAAATGATTATCCTCCACCGCCTAAACTAAATACAAGGCTATGCAGCAATGAACCGTAAGAAAAAAATCAATCAAATTCTAAAAAAGAAGCAGAAACAGGCGAATTCTAAACTGCATAGTAGCAACAAGCCTCGCTACATCTCTAAAGCTGACCGTGCAAAAATGGAAGCTGAAGAACAAGCGAAAGCAGCTCAAGAGCAAGCTGAAGGTTCAGTAGAAGCAACTGTTGAAGCTGAAGAGACAAAAGCTGCAGAGTAAGTTTATACTCGCAGTCCTCTTGTCTGACACTCTTTTCAGAGCCAACAGACAAGAACAAAAAAGCAGCCTCAAATTGGGCTGCTTTTTTGATCCTACCATTTTTAATCGCGCTGGTTAGCCTTTGAATGGCTGCACTTCCCAACGGGCAAACGGTGCTTTTGCGTTGATTCCCGCTCTGCCCCAACGATCAACAGAATCCACTACCAAGATACGCTCATTCGGTACCAATGATTTAATCAAGTTGCTTGGCTTTTTCGCTGTAACTAACCATAGAGCATCATCTTCCGAAAACATCTCTTTAAGCTTGGCTTTGTCCTGCTCTGTCCATTCCAGTTCAGCTTTGAACATGCGTTCTTCAACAAACAGTTGGCTGCCAGAGGCGAAATCTTCCAAGCTTTCTGAAAGCAACAATACTGAATCTACGTCATTGTCGAGCAATACTGCTTGCTGCTTGTTGATCAGTTCACGAACATCCAACATCACACGTTGTAAGTTGCTATCAATCGTTTCAGCTTGCGCAGGCCACAACAACTTAAAGTCATCAGCCACAATTGCCGCCATACGCGTTAGATTGGTTGGGTTTAACCACGCGTATTTAGACACTTCACCATTTGATAACGTCAGCGCAGCTACACCTTGCGCGCGCGGTGTAATCGCTTGAGCCGCATCCACTTCAACCAAACGGATATTGCCCTGTCTTGCGTATACAAATGTAGGATCAGCTTGCCAAATAGATGACAGCGTTAATGCTACGGTCGCCTTTTCGCCGGATTGAAGGACTTTGCTTGCGCCTTTAGTACCAAACCAGTTTGGCAGACGATCAATGCCGTAGCGCTTTGGTGGCAGATATTCGGTGGTAATGTCTGTGCCTTTGGTTAGCTCTGTCGCCAAAGCATAAGTCACAGGCGTACTGGTAAGGATATCCTCGGCATTAGCACTGATAGACACCATTGAGCCGGCCAACCATAGGCTGCTAACGGCACCAACTTTAGTAATAGCCTTCACTGTTCTTGAGATACGATTAATTAAAGAGGTCATGATTATGCCTTTCTTATAATCCGGTATAGCGTTGCCGCTAGGAAAAATGTCGCTGAAACGATGATGATCGAAGCGCCCGAAGGTACTGGTAGTTTCAATTCCATAGGTAAGACGGTTCCAACTAAACACGCGACTGTTGCCAGTAATGCCGACAGCAATACAAAGCTGCCCATGCGTTTAGTTAACAAGCGAGCTGTCGCACCTGGGATCAGCAATAATGCACCAACCAGAACAGCACCTACGATCTTCACCGCTGCAATCGTCACTAAGGTGATCATCATGACAAACAAGTAGTCGTAGAAACTGGTGTTATAACCACGAACCTTGGCAATATCAGGGCTGATACAGGTTAGAAGAATACGGTTGAACGTCGGTATCAAGAGCAAAATAATGATCGCGCAGCTGCCTGCGAGAATCGCTAAGTCTTGGTCTGTTACCGTCAAAATCGAACCAAATAGTACGTTCTCAAGCATGTGGATGTTGATCTTACGCGCCACGTACATCAGCAATGCCGCACCCACTGCCAGTGCTAAAGCAAGGAAAACGCCAACTAAAGTATCGTATGGCACATTGGTTCTGTTTCTTACAAAGTGAAGAAGCAGCGCGAAGATCATACAGAAGCTAAACAGACCAATAATTGGGTTTTCTGGTGGCTCGCCAAGCAACACACCTATAGCGATACCGGTTAATGCCGCGTGGCCTACCGCTTCAGAGAAGAAAGCCAAACGCTTAGCAATCACCAAAGTACCCAGGCCACCTAGTAACGGGCCCAGTAACAATGCAGCAACCAGTGCATTGACCATGAACGCATACATGAAGCTGTCAGATAACCAACCCGCTTCAACACCACTTACGGCAAGTTGTCGTAGCCAATCCATTACGCAACCTCCTTCGGTTTGTTCATCGCAGCACCACTGCTGTAATGCTGGAATAAGCTTTCAATCTTACTTGGATGTAGTACCTGTTCGTGTGGACCACTATCAACCAAGAATCGATTCACAACATGTACATTGGCTTCAAGGCGACGTACTGCGGTTACATCGTGGTGAACCGCAAGGATCGTGCGACCCTCGTCAACACATTCACGAATCAGCGATTCAAGATAACGAACGCCCTGCTCGTCCATACCCGTGGTTGGTTCATCCAACACCAGTAGACTTGGGTTATCTAATAGCGCTTGGGCAAACAGCACGCGTTGCTGCTCACCACCCGATAACTGTCCCATGCGGCGGTCGCTACGAGTAGCCATACCAACGCGATCTAATTGTGCGAGTGCAAGATCCAATTGCTTAGACTTACGACGCCAAAATAGCGGAATTCGAGTTTGGTTAAGCAACACGAAATCCATGACCGTCAAAGGCAAGCTCGATTCGAAGGTCGCTTTTTGTGGAACATAACCGATACTTGGCTTTTCTGGCCAATGAATATTGATTTGCCCAGAGAAAGGCGTCAAACCAAGAACAGAGCGTAGCAGAGAGGTTTTACCACCGCCGTTTGGCCCCATGATTACATGGCACTCACCCGCTTTAAGTTCTAGTGAGATATCGTCAAGAATGACGTTGTTGTCATATTGCAGACCGAGTTGATTGATTGAAATCGATGGACCTAACATTATGCGTTCCCGCTTTTAGCTTGGTTCGCCGCCGCAAATTTCATTGCTTCGATTAATGTCTCGAGATTCTTCTGCATCTCAACTTCGACTTTGTCGTCTTCATATTCGCCATGCGTCATGTGAGAGAAACGGTAAAGCTGAACACCCGTTTCCGCTTCAATCGTGTCAACAAAACGGTTTGGCATGTTTAGCTCGTAGAACAACACGTCAATGCCCGATGCGCGGATCTTTTCGATCGTTTCTTGCAACTGGCTCGCACTTGGTTCAACACCGTGTGCAGGCTCAATCACCGCCGCAACATCCACACCAAATTCTTGAAGGATGTAGCCATACGCATTGTGCGTGGTCGCCACCTTCATACCTGAAGTATCTAACTCACCTAATGACAACATCGCATCGCGCTTCATAAAGCGAAATTGCTTTGCGTATTTACGTGCATTCTTACGATAAAAAGCCGCGTTGTCAGGGTCGAGCTTAGAGACCTCACTCGCGATGGTGTAAACCTTTTGAATTGTTGTCGAAAGCCCAACAAAGGTATGTGGGTTAACGGCACCTTGACCAACAGACTGACCAAGAGCAGGAAGTAGAGGCACTTCTTTGTTTGCTTCGATCACGACTAAGTCATCACGTTGCGCTGCTGAAATCACTTTAAGCGCAAAGTCATCGTGACCAATACCGTTTACTACGATTGCATCCATTTGGCTCAATCGTTTTAAATCATTGGGTTGTGGTAAGTAGTTATGTGGGTTGAAACCTGCGTCAACCAAAGGAAGAATGTTCACTTTGTCACCTACCACGGCTTTCACGTAGCTGTAGTATGGTTGAAGTGTGATACCAATCGTCAGCTTGTTGCTGTCGATCTTATATTCTTTTGCCAATGCATTGGGTGCCATGAACACCGCTAATAACGACATGAACAGAGTCATAATTCGCATAGTAATTCTCTTATTATTAGTGAGCATCGCTTTCATGATGCTGTTCAATTTCTGATTCGTTCACGACCATTTTCCAACCCGTAGACTCTAGCGTGTGTTGGTCAAAAGTAGCGGGCTGTTTCGCTACACCGCCCAAGAAGATCCAGATTTCAGGAGAAACGCTGTTCGCATTTAAAATAAAGGAATCCGCAAAACCATGATCGGTAGGCGTAGCTTGTTCACTTGGAGTAGAAAAGTAATAACCACGCCCGTCCAGTACCCAAGCATGAGAACCTTTGCGCTTCCAACTCTGATCTTCTACAAACGGGGCAACCCATTCATCTTTAAGTGATGCAACACTCGGCCATTCACCATCTGAGTCCATGCGCAGGTCACGGATTTCTTCATGCGCTAAACGCAGCTCTGATAGCATCGCCAAGTTTTCTTGTTCAACATCAGTCACAAGAATTTGATGATCAAGCACTGCTTTAACGTGGGATTCTGCCTGATGAAATGGGATCGCGACGGTTGCAAAGCAAAGGATGAACACAATGATCAGCCCTACCCATTTGCCCTCTCTGCCGCCCGTATCAGCACGTACGCTTTGAATCATCATTTTTCGCTGATCTCAACAACATCAACTTCAACGGGAAATTCATGGCCTGAATCAAACACAAGGTAGAACTCAGTGTCAGGGTGCGGGAATTCAACGATAGAACGTTTATCTGTCATCTCTTTTGCAATCAAGTTGTCTTCGTAATCGTACATCCCAACCGCGTAATCAATCGCTTTGCTGCCATCCGAATAACCCGCTTCACAAGCAACGGTTTTGCCTTCAAACCAGCAGCTCATCAGTGGAAAGTGTGCTTGCGCAGGCAATGCAGCGAAACCAAGTCCCAGAGCTAAGCAAGGAGTCATTAAAGCGTTAAGTTTTGTTTTTATTGTCATGGTTCATACCCTAGCCACAGTGCAAATTCTCAGAAGTAAACTGAGCGATAAAGGGCTCAAATGAGCCCTTAAGTTTTTTGGTTCTTAATCAGGGATCTAGTCCCGATATCACAGACTATTGAAGCAGTGCTTCGAACGTTAGGTGAACGTTCGCGCTTGCTTTGTCTGCCAATGGGTTGTCAATCAACTCACCTTTGTAGTTCGCTTTCATTACGTAACGACCCGCTACGTCTGGAGTAAACGTGATTTCACCGTTCTCATCACTCACTACATCAATCTGCTCTTGGTGGTTGCGATAAAGCGTACCTTCACGAGTGATCTCCGCTTTCACATCTTTCTGGATTTCACCGTTGTAGAAGAATTGGAATGTTACTGGTTCTCCTTCAACGATGTCTGAAGGGTGAGTCACTGGCTTCATCTCAAGTAGCTTGCCTTCAATTTTGAACACTGAATCCGTTGGCTTACCTACCGTGATGTAGCTTTCTGCACGAGTGAAGCTGATTTGTGTTACCACGTCACGTGCTTTTTCTGGTAGTACTGAATCACGCTCTGCTTTGTTTTCTTTAATCCACTTCACGGTGTCGCGACGGCCCGCTTTGTACTGTGTGTAGTAAGACGGATAGTTGTTGATTGCCACTTTGTGTGTACCTTCTTCTTCAAAATAGAAGTCGAAGATTGAACGACGCTTGCCACGAATCACAAAGTTAGGACGCTCGCTGCGGCCATCAGGCATGATGACATGAGCATTTTCGCTGCCTGCAGGCTTATCAAAAACAAACGTACCGTGAGACGCAGTAACGTCGAACGTTAGCCAATCACCACCTTCTTTAGATACAGTGAAGTGAGATGGCAGAATCCAACGTGGGTGAGCTTGTGCTGTTGTCGTTGCTGCTAAGCCAAATGCCATCACACCTGCTAGAGCAAGTGCTTTAATTTTTGTTTGTTTCATCATGTTCAATTCCATTATTTATAATTGTTAGCCGTGTCGCTCTATCTGAGCCTACGATGACCACTGTCTATTCTGTTCAGCTTGGTTTTAGTTCGTACTTACTAGTTACTGTTCGCACTTACTATTTAGCGATGTAGTTCAGGGTGATTTCACCCGTCTCTTCCGTTGCTTTTAATTCGTAAGATGCGTTTGAATCTGTGAGTGATACTTTTTGACGAAGGTAGTTACGGCCACCGTGTTCGCGAACCACTTCGATATGAACCGTGTACTCACCTTGTTCTAACGTTTCACCGCTGTCGCTCTTGCCATCCCAAACGAAACGGTACTGACCAGCAGGACGTGTTGCAGACGTTACAGCATCAACCAGTTCACGATCGTAACGGCCAACCTTTCTCCACCAGCTACGCAGATCTTTAAGCCATTCATCTTTACCGACCCAAAGCTCGATGGTTTTCACTGACTTTCGTTCGCTGTTCTCTACCCACACCGCCACATAAGGACGTGCATACATAGACGTATCAATCTTTGGAAGCTCAAAGCTGACATCAAGTTTTGCCGTATCAGGAATCGCTTGTGCCATACCTAGGCTTGGCAAAAGAGATAAAGCAAGAAGCGCCTTGCTCCAGTTCATTTTTTTCATGTTTAACAACCTTTTAAATCCGTTTAACCTTAAGTTCGTTCTTCAATCCGATTCATCAATCGAATCAAGCGTTAAGGCACGGCGACAAAATAGATAACAAGTGAGATTGCAGACCCAAACACCGTCCATTTGATGGAGGTATTAAGCGTCTTTTTCTTAGGTAACAGTAAGCACACGCCGGTAAGCACAAAGAAGATCATCAGTAGCGCAGTGATATCGATAAACCATTTCCATACTTCACCGCTGTTACGACCTTTATGTAGATCGTTCAACAATGCGATAACGCCGTAATTCGTAGTTTCGACTTCTACAAATTCAGACGTAACGTCAACAAACACGGAAGCGTTGTAGCCCGGTCCTTTGAAGTCCATAGACACTTCACCGATGAGCAACTCACCGTCTTCGATCTCTGCGTAGATGTCCAAGCCTGAAGGAACGCCGGAGAGGTTAGCTTCTTCAAACAGAAACGTTTCAAAGGCTGTCTCGTCAGCTTTTAAACGGCCGTCTTGGATCGTAAATAAACTCGTAGGAAGCGTTAGCGTAGAGCGTTGGATATTGGGTTGGCTTGATTCAAATAACTCAGGTCGGTTCAGGGTTATACCTGTCACTGAGAAGAAAAGAACCACGAACAGAAGCGCCATAGAAATATAAACATGAAGTCGACGAGCCCATGACTGAACCGCCCTACTTTTTAACGACATACAAACCAATACCTATAAATTTTATGGCGACAATTTAGTTGATAATCATTCGTATTGGCATTCAATTTACATTGTTTACGTTTGCTGAGCGGCGTAAGGAAATTTACATAACATTACATGGGAAGTCATCGAACTGTATGCATATTCTTGCTAACGTGTACTAAAGAGATTTGATTCGTTCTATCAGAGCTTATCGATAACAGGTCAAAGCTCAAAAAAGCTCAATCTCAACATGCTTGATTGAGATGGGTTTAAGGTAACAGTCGTAGCTTTAAGGATAGAAAGTTGGGACTATTTGATCACTGGTTTGATGATAGCTAATGAAGCTTAAAAGGATTTGAAATGCGTATTTTTGTTTTGGCTTTTGCTGCGCTAGCAACGGCGTGCACCAGCCAAATAATCAGCACGGAAGAACATATTCAACAATACATCGGTTCAGACATAACCGATGTACAAGAACGTTATCTCACCGAACGGTCACGCCCTATCAGTTTTTGGGCGTCTCGAAACTATGCTTGGATTGAAACCAAGAAACCGTTAGACAATGGTTATACAGTACACGCATTCAAAAACCCTTATCGTGACTGCACCATTAATTGGGTTGCTGATACCAGCGGCGTGATTCAAAGTGCTACGTCCAGCGGCACGATGTGCGAGCCTTAACTGCCGCATTGGAACGATAAAGTTCAAAAAGCTTTAACCGCCAAAATTAAAAAGGGTGTCATTTGAACCATCAAATGACACCCTTTTCTCTATATTACTTTCTCTTGTCTTCTATTGTGCTATTCGCAGTTAGACGTTGCCGTTATCACTCACTGTTCTTAGCTGAGTCAGATATTTAATCCAACCTTTTGCCTCAGAAGAAGGCTCAATGTTGTTCGCACGTTTCGCTTGAGCAAGAGCATTATCAAGATTCTTTAGCTTGTACCATGAACGTACTTTCGCTAAAGCAACATCAGCTTGCTTGTTCTTGTCTTTCACTTTATCCAAAACAACCAGAGCACGATCGTAGTAACCTTGTTGAACCAGTAACTGAGCCACATTCCAATGATATTGCGTGTCTTTTCTAGACGCTAACGTCCACACTTCAATAGCACTGTCCCACTCTTTCGCTAACTGCCAGTAGGTTGCTTGCTCAGCCAGAAGTTGAACATCGCTGTTCGCATCATCTAACTTACTAATTTCTTGTGCTGCGCGCTCTGGAATGCCACGTTTCGCGTAAAGCTGCGCTAACAAGCGGCGATCTGAGTTCTTCAGCTCAACACCTTGTAGATCAGCCAGTGCTAACGTGTTCAATGCATCACGATTACGATCTAACCTAAGTTGAATACCAACCAGTTGACGCCACCAGTTATCTTTCTCGGGTTGAAGTTCAATCAAGCTTTCCAGTGTAGGAATCGACTGTTTCCACTGCTTTAACTGAAGCTGTGCGCCCAGTTTTAGCGATAGAGGTGATAACTCTGGTTTTGAATTGAACTTGTCGTGATTACCGATGGCCACTAGGACTTTCGACCAGTTTTCGATTTGGTATTCCGCTTGTGCAATTCGCATCCAAAGCACGTCTTTCTTTTCTGCCTCTGGCGCTGTTTTTACTAACTCGTAGTAATGTGGAAGCGCGTTTTTGAACTGTTGATCGTTTAATAACAGATCCGCAAGCATACGCTTCGTTATCCAAGCTTGTTCATCCACCAGCAAATTGGTATCGACGGCGTATGTAAGCTGCTTAATCGCCTTATCGGTTTTGCCATCTTGCCAGTAAAAAACACCTAGCATACGAGCTACGTACGCTTTGTCGTAGCCCTTAGAAAGCTCTAAACCTGCTAGTACGTCAATGGCCTGTTTAACCTGTTCATCTTGAGCAAGCTTATGCGCCTTTTGAACACGAATAGCAGTATATTGGGTTAGCTCTTGTGCCTGTGTTGTAAGGGGCATTAACAACAAGCCCACTAATATCCATATATGTTTCATCATTTTGCCAACTTAAACTCTAGTTTCACGGTTTGACCAACCTGAGCTATCGCTTTTCCATCGACGACTTTCGGTTGATATTTCCATTTTTTAAGTGCTCTCATCGCTTCACGTTCAAACATACGACGTGGGTTTGCGTCAGTGACTTGAATGTCAATTGGGCGTCCCGTTTCGTCGATGGTAAAAGACATTATCACATGGCCTTCAGCTCCACGCTTCAGCGCTTTAGGTGGGTAACGAGGTTCTACTCGATACAGAGGCATTGCTTGTTGGTTTGACCCAAAATCAGAAAATGTCGGCGCGTTAATCGCTAGGCCGTCAATGGATGTATTCAAATCCAAAGAAGGTAATGAAGACATCGAATTCAGAGGCGTAACTTCAGCTTGTGACTGAGACGTTTGCGCTTCCGGTGGCGGCTCTGGCATTTCTGGTTTTTCAGGAACTGCACGTTGTCTTCTTTGGATTTCTTGTTCTTGTTCCACCATTACCATGTTGAAACTTAACGTTTCACTGTTGTCTGGTGAACGTTGGTGACCATTATCGACCATCCAAGCCATAAAAGAAAACAGAGCTAAGCCCAATGCACCCGCTAGCGGTAAAGCAAGAAATAGGCGAATCATTTATGAAGATCCTCCAAGATCATCGCTTATCAGCAGCAAGCGCAATGTTTTTAACACCTGCACCTTTCGCGGCATCCATCACTTTAACAACAGTACCGTTGTAAGCGTGTTCATCCGCTTGAATAACCAAAGAAGCATCAGGTTGTTCTAGCAACAAGTGCTCTAACGTCGCTTGGACACGTTCAACATCTACGACACGCTTGTCGATGAAAATGTCGTTTGCAGAAGTAATCGCAACAAAGATGCCTGCATCCTTTTGGCTTACTACGTTAGAAGCTTGTGGGCGATTGACTTCCACCCCTGACTCACGAACAAATGAACTGGTCACAATAAAGAAAATAAGCATGATAAAGACAATATCAAGCATCGAAGTAAGGTCTATTTGAGCCTCTTCGTTTTTAGAATGACGTCGACCGAGTCTCATCGTTGACTCCTTAAAGATTTTTCTAATTTCAATTCTAAGCGGTTACATACTTTCGCTAAGCGAGCGTGAACGAACATGCCCGCTAACGCTGCAACCATGCCTGCCATGGTTGGCAGTGTTGCTAACGAGATACCTGAAGCCATCAATTTAGGGTCACTGCTGCCTTGTGTCGCCATAACATCAAAAACAGAGATCATACCGGTTACAGTGCCTAGCAAGCCCAACATCGGGCAAATTGCGACTAACAGCTTAATAAAATTCAAGTTTTGGTTAAGTAAGATACTCGCTTGCCCCAACCAACCTTCACGAATGGCTTTGGCATGCCAAGAAGAGTGATCTTCTCTTTCATGCCACTTAGTAATCCAAGCTTGGCGCTGCTTTGGAAAGTAGAACGCAAGATAAAGCACACGTTCGACTACAAGCACCCAATATACTAGGACGACAGCCGCTAGCCACCACAGGACGAAACCGCCCTGCTCCATAAAGCTTGATAAAGACAGCAGCCAGTCACTCGTTAACCAACTCGCTGGTAATAGAGAACCCGACAAAATATCCATTACGCAGCAGTCCCAACTGGTGAAACCACAGCTTTTGATTCAACCGTTTTTTCTGCCTGTTCAGCAACAAGGCCAATACCTTGTTTCTCAAGAATGTTGCGAATGTTTTCAGCCTGAGTGCTAAGAATGTTGTGTGCTAATAGCAGAGGCATTGCTGCAACAAGACCAAGTACGGTTGTTACTAGCGCCATAGAAATACCACCCGCCATCACTTTAGGGTCGCCATTACCAAACTGTGTGATCACTTGGAATGTTTCGATCATGCCAGTTACAGTACCTAGAAGACCTAACATTGGCGCAAGTGCCGCTAGAAGTTTTAGCATCGATAAACCTTTCTCTAGGTGAGTTTGTTCATCCACTACCGCTTCTAAAAGTCGTAGTTCTAGTGCTTCAACGGTTTGGTTTTGCTCTTTGTTGTAAACCGCAAGAACACGACCTAGAGGGTTATCACCCGCTTGCTCTGGGTTCTTAAGTTGAGCGCGAATTTTCTGGCGAGCGATAGCCAAAGAAATACCACGAACTAATGCGATGATTAAGCCAATTGCAAGCAAGCCAAGAATCACTTTACCAACTACACCACCCGCTTGAAGGCGATCAGTTAGGCTTGGTGTTAGCGCTAGTTGCTCTAGCATGAACCCACGAGAAGGATCGACAACCACGTTAGACACATCGCCATTCGCTAATGTAGATAGCGATGCTAAAGTTGGACCATTCGATGGCTGTTTCAGATACGCAATCGCATCTTCACGCTGTGTGTTCCAGCTAACATAGCCTTGGTCTGTTACTAGGCCGATTGAACCTAAACGATAAGCGTCGACAGTTTGTGTGTTGCCTTCACCATTGATGAATGCAATTTGAGATTTGCTCAGCTCAGAGCTCGCTTGGATCTGCTCTACCATACTCATCCACAAGCCAGAAAGCTGTGGCATTGATGGTAGTGATTTCGCATCGATAATTTGATCAACAGTTGCCGTGTGTTCAGCGCGATCAACACTGTTCACGGTTGAGCTAAGCTCTGCGCCGAGTTCTTTTGCGTTTTGACGAACGACACCGAACAGCTCACCTAAGCTACCGGTTTCTAAACGCAGCTTCTCTTCTAAGCGAGCAAGCTTGTTTTCGTTATCACTGAAGGTTTGAGTCAGAACATCTGTCGCACCTTGGATAGACGTACGTTTCGCTTCAAGCTGAGCTTTGATCGCTTTCAGTTCTTGTTCTGTCTTTTTGAAATCAGCTTCACGCACTACGTTGTGAGAAGCTTGAGTTCGACTCTCTGATTTTGCTTTATTAACTAGCTGAGCCGTCGTGTCTGATGCAGAGAAAGCAGAAAATGAAATAGACGTAATGCAAAGCAATGCTGCTAATGGCTTTAAGTTCATTACTTAACCTCCGCAACAGTTAAAGAAACAGGTAAAGTAATTAGGCTTGGCGCCGCTTGTTGGCTTGCAATGTCGTAAGCTTTATCTAGCTCAGATTTCATTGAAGAATCTAGCTCTTGCCACTGATTTTGTGTTTGATTCCAAGACCAGTATTGGCTGCCATTTAAGTTACGAGCCACCAAAGAGATACGACCTAAGTGCAACACGTCTGCTTCAATCGTTCTGTCGCTGCTCAATGCAACACGGCCTTGGTAAGCACCGAGCTTGATGCCGTAGTCCATCTCGATTTGGTAAGCTTCTAAGATACGACGATATTTCTCAGCATCACTCACATCAGCACGAGTCATCATTGCTTGCAGCTTTTCAACTCTTTCTAGACGTTGCTCTTTCCTGATTGGCACATCTTGTTCAACTAACTGCTGAAGGCCATCAATCATCTGGTACATCAAAGGCACAACACCTTGACGTGTGTATTTGATCTCGTCGATCTGCCCTTCAATGCTCTGAGCTTCTTGATTCTGGCTCTCAACCAATGCAGCAAGGTGATCGTGATAGATTTCTAGATTTTTCACTTCTTCTTGCAGACGCTCAATCTCAGCTTGCAGCATTAAAGTCGCTTGTGAGCTTTTATCAATAACCTTTTGGCTCGAAGCCGACGCGTTATTGGTCTTGTTTTGAATTGATTGAGCTTGATCCAAGCTGTTTGCCATAGAAGACGTTGCAACCAAACTGATGGCAAGCGCTAGGCTAGTTTTTAAAAGATTCATAATTGTAGTCATTTACTATAGAAGAAGGTCAAATACATTTTATTGATAAATACTATTATTGATAAGCACTCTCATTATCATTAAAAGTCACTCTCATTACTAGGGATATTTTTACTGAATAGCAGAATCACGAAAGGGGAAAGCCGAAACTTTCCCCTTAGTATTTAGGCTAACAATAGTACCCTACTAACAAATTAGTATTTTACCTGTAAAGTCGCCATGTAGTTACGGCCTTCGCCGATTACTACGTCTTCAGCAAATTGGTGGTTTGAAGATGTTGAACCGCCACCCGCTAGGTATTCTTTATCAAATACGTTCTCGACTGTTAGGCGCGCTACGAAATCAAGAGAATCGTCGTACTTAAGCGTGTATGCAGCACCCATATCTACACGTGCGTAGCCGTCTTTCTTGAATGTGTTCGCGCTATCGCCGTAACGAGAACCTTCGTAGATAAGACCCAGGTTCACATCAACTTCGTTTGTTGCTGCATAGGTAGACCAAACGCTTGCTGCAAACTCAGGTACGTCTACTGGACGGTTACCTTCATATGTTTCATGGTTCGTGATTTCAGCATCTAAGTACATTGCAGAACCAGACATTGAGAAGCGCTCTGAAATAAAGCCTTGTGCGGCTAGCTCAGCACCACGGTGAACTTGTTCGCCACCTTGTGTCTTCGTCCAATCGCCTGATGAAGTGTCTTCTACATCCATTGAAATGTTTTCTTGGGTAATATCGAATACCGCACCAGAAACGAATAGACGTTCGTCCATCAGTTCCCACTTAGTACCGACTTCGTAAGACACGCCCGTTGCTGCGTCAAGAAGTTCGCCATCGTTGGTGTAGTTGCGGCTTCCGCTCGACACAACACCTTGTGGTTCGAAACTTTCAGAGTAAGAAGCGTAGATACTACCGTTTGATGCTGGGTGGTAAATCAGGCCAAGCTTAGGCGCTACATTTTCTTCTGCTACGCCATCACTTACTTTCCGGTCGAAACGAGCACCCGCAAGAACTTGCCATTCATCATTAATAGTAATCAAATCTTGGATGTAGAAGCCCCAAGTATCGTAAGTACTCATCTTACCTAGCGATGTTGGACCCACTGACGGCGCTGGTACTGTTGCATCTGGTACGTATTCAGCGCTGCTGAAGCGATCCATACCACGGTAATAGCTGTAGCCTAACCAGTTAGCACCGAATAATAGTTGGTGCTCTGTGCCCGCAAGATCAGCGGTTGTTGTTAGATCAACGTAAGCCGTTCTGAAACGCCATTTATCATGACGGTAGTTACCGCCTTGAGTCACGGTGCCCGTACCATCAGGATTCATATTTGAAAAGCTTGGGTAGCTTTCCATATCAATACGTTCGAAATCTTGGTAGTTGAAACCTGTTTTTAATGACCATGTATCAGTCAGGTTAGCAGCAATATCAAAACCAACGTTCTCAACATCATTCTCGATCTGTGACCACTGTGCATCCCAGATGTGCTTGTCGCTACCTACTCGGTTGCCGTCTAGCGTGTATAAAGCGCCAGAATCTACGCTACCTTCGTCGTTAGTTTTGTCGTAATGAACAGAAACTGTCACGTCTTCAGTTACATCGTAATCAACGAATACACCACCAACAAAACGTTCTGTTTGTGGTTCAGTTCCGTCACCATAAGTTCTCCAAGAGCCGTAGCTTTCTTTAGATAGAATCGCGCGACCACGTAGAGTTTCAGCGTCGTTCAAAGCGCCACTTACGTCTACCGTTGTACGAGAATGGTCATTAGAACCAATATCTTGGCTAACACTTACTTGCGTATCGTAAGTTGGCTTTTTGCTTACCATGTTGATCAAACCACCTGGTGCAGAAATACCGTAAAGAAGACCAGAAGGTCCTTTTAGTACTTCAACACGCTCTAGCAGTTCGATTGGTTGACGGTAGTGAGACCAATGTTGCTGGCCATTTTTAAGGAAGCCCGAAGAGCTTTCTACCGAGAAACCACGTAGAGAGAAACGTTCACGGTTACGGCTTGTACCGCCAGCACTTACACTCGCGTCATTCTTAAGCACGTCACCAAGCGTTGTTGCACGCTGTTCATCGATGATTTGCTCATCGATTACTAAAACTTGTCCCGGAGTCTCTAATTGAGTCGCCTCCATGCGCATTGCTGTTGTGTTCGTGTCGGCTTTATAACCGTAGTCACGACCTTCAACAACCATATGCTCGTCTGTTTTTACTGTTTCTGCCAATACTGCTGGTGAAGCTAATACTGCGCCGATCACTAAAGCCAATGGGCTCTTTGAAAACATGTCCTTTACTCCGCTTTTATTCTTTTAGACGAACACTTTGTTATTTATTCGATGTGTTCGCTGAACCGTTGCCGGTACCACTGAATTATTTCGGGAGTGAATATAAGTGATAACTATTACCATTTGCATTAAATTTACATTCTTTGCATTCGTAAAGTTTTGTAAAGGCCTGTCGGTGAGTCATATTTGAGGAGTTCAACAAAACCATTCAATACAAATAGTTAAGGCTCATGGACGTAAATCGACTGGTTATCTTCACCGAATTTTTTGAAACAACGGTATTTGTTCAGTCAATTGAAGACGTGAAGATTGATAAGAAAATCATCTCTTCTTATTTACTACCTTTGAAACGACAAATTTATGTATAAAACCCTCGATAGATGTAAATTAATAGTGAATTATTTTGTTTTTATTTGTTTAATTTACACAATTATCAGTGATTTTGATCACATCTATAATTCCAAACTCATTTTTTGTTTTTCGAATTGATTATCCGACTGCTAATCTCCTGCTCACTTTGAAAAGGTATCAAAGTTATAAATAATAAGGAGTGTTCTAAATGAATACCAAGAAACCTATGTCTCTGACTGGTCGAGTAATCCTCGGTATGGTCGTAGGTATATTAACGGGATTCGCCATTCAATCCCTTTTTGCAGACAACGGATTTGTTAACAACTACATCGTTAACGGACTCTTTGAAGTGGGCGGACAAATCTTTGTCGCCAGTTTAAAAATGCTTGTTGTGCCTCTAGTCTTCGTTTCACTAGTGTGCGGTACAAGTTCTCTTAAAGACTTATCAACTCTTGGCCGTATGGGTGGCAAAACGCTTGCACTTTATATCGGTACTACTGCCGTTGCCATCACTCTAGCATTAACTATCGGTAACCTGTTCCAACCTGGAGCTGGTGCGGATCTTACTGCTGCGAGCTCTTTCAAATCAGCGGATGCCCCTTCTCTGGGCCAAGTAATCATCGACATGTTCCCAACCAACCCTATTCAGGCGATGGCTGAGGGCAAAACGTTACAAGTTATCGTATTTGCAGTGTTGTTTGGTATCGCAATCAGTGCAGCGGGCAAACCCGGTGAACGTATCGCTGCAGTTTTCTCTGATCTAAACGAAGTGATCATGAAGCTAGTTGCGCTACTAATGAACCTTGCTCCTTACGGCGTATTCTTCTTGATGGCGAAACTGTTCTCTGGCCTTGGCTTAGGTGCAATTTGGAACCTAGCAGAATACTTCTTAGTGCTTGCTGGTACCCTGCTGTTGCATGGCTTGGTGACTTACAGTGCGATGCTTAAAGGATTCACAGGTCTTAGTCCGATTACGTTCCTACGTAAGATGGAAGATGCAATCATGTTTGCATTCTCAACAGCATCTTCGAACGCAACAATTCCAGTAACTATGGAAACGGCTAAGAACCGTATGGGCGTAGACAACAAAGTCGCTTCTTTCACAGTACCACTAGGTGCAACTGTGAACATGGACGGCACTGCAATCATGCAAGGTGTTGCGACGGCGTTTATCGCGCAAGCGTACAACATCGACCTTTCAATGGGTGATTACCTAATGGTTATCCTAACGGCGACACTGGCGTCTGTTGGTACTGCAGGTGTCCCTGGTGTTGGTCTTGTTATGCTAGCGATGGTATTGAACCAAGTTGGCCTGCCGCTTGAAGGTATTGCTCTAATCATGGGTGTTGACCGCCTTCTTGATATGATTCGTACCGCTGTAAACATCACAGGTGATAGTGCCGTATCTATCATCGTTGCTAAGTCTGAAGGCGCTCTAGACGAGTCTCGCTTCAACGACCCAGCAGCAGGTGAGAAAGAAGAAGAAGTTAAGCTAGCTCGCCAACAGGCATAGTCTCGCTTATCTTATGCTCTTGTCTTCAAGCTCAGGCGTAATTAATGGCTACGCCTAGCCCATACCAAAGCGCATAAAGAAAAACGCCACTGCAGATGCAGTGGCGTTTTTATTGGGTATCGCTTAAGTCAGTACTACTGAGTTGGGACAGTTATCAATTTAAGGTAATTATCAATAGGGAAAGCTAATCACCGATTGGGAACATCAAGTTCACTCTCAGCCCCCCACCTTCTCTATTCTCAGCAGTTACATGTCCATTCATCACACCCATCGCTTCTTTAACAATCGCAAGGCCCAGACCGTAGCCACCAGACCGTTTGTCTCTTGCTGATTCAATACGAGTAAACGGGTCGAATATACCTGCAATCTTGTTATCAGGAATACCGTCACCGTCATCTTCTACAGATATTACACTGTAACGTCTATCCATTACCTGTTCGTATGTCGTCACGACCACATGAGCGTTCTCACCCGCGTATTTAATGGCATTCCCGACCAAGTTACCAATGACTCGAAGCAGTAGCCTCTCATCAACGTTCACCATTGATATCGGCGTCTCTAGGGAACCAATCAAAGTTTGATTCGGTTTTAAATCGTTTTGCATCTGCGCGATCAACATTGAACAATAGTGCTCAAGGTGCATTAAACTTAACTTGGAGTCATAGCGAGAGGTTTCTAAGCGGCTAAATTCAAGTATCTCACCCACCAGCTTATTCATCTCTTCTGTTTCATTTTCCATTCGTTCTAGCAAACCAATGCTTTTATCATCAACCTTGCTGCGCAGCAGGTGTAGTGCGAGGTTTTGCCTTGCTAATGGTGTTCTTAACTCGTGTGAGACATCACGAATCAAACAACGTTGCTTTTCAGCCAGAGATTTAATCTCAAAGGTCATATAATCAAAATCGTGTGCAAGCTCGTTGAATTCACGCGTGGTGGAGTTCAACTCCGACACCACACTGACCGTGAAGTCACCTTGAGCCAGTCTGCGGCTCGCTTCTCTCAATCTATCCAACGGTTGCTGAAGGCTTTTGGCCATGATAATCGAGAACAGAGACAATACGACCAATGCAATCAATGCTTTAAGCATATAGGAATATGGCGCAAAAGATTTTGCGGGATGAAACTGGTGCGGTAGTTGGATAACCAGTGTTTTACCGTTATCCAGTGGTAGGCCGAAGATCGGCTTACTCACACGATCACTAAGTTGGTGATCTAACGTTCTTAAGTATTTGAGCTTAAATTCAAAATGTGGGTGCATGTGACGATGTGTGATCGGACGATTGTCTTTATCAATGACGAACAGATAATACTGCTGAGCATTACCCCAGTCCGCGAGTTCATCCATGTCCCCTTCTTCGATCAACACATTCGCTTGGTAAGCAAGGTCGAGCATTTCCGCTTTTACCGATTCTGGGACTTTAAGCAGCGCTTTCATCAAGGCTCTTTCAGCGACACCTTGCAGGATCAAAATACTCACCAAAATGACGGTCAGGTAACTGAACAGTTGGAAAGTGAGTCCGTCTTTACGCTTAGCAATAAAATCAGGGCAACGCAGCAGTTTTTTACTCATGCTCCGACCGACTCTAGGTAACTGTAACCTTTACCACGAACGGTTTTTATATGTTGTTTAGACAAACCTGCCTGAACGAGCTTTCTACGTATATTGCTGATATGCATATCTAAATTACGATCGAAGGGACACAATTCTTTCTTGAGTACATGGATTTGCAGATCAGATTTTGAGACGACAATACCGTCATTTTTGACCAAATAATCAAGCAAGTCTTTTTCAGTGCCAGTTAATGGCAAACGAGAGAGTTGTTCACACAAGCCGTGATTAGAGGAAGCTAAAGATTGTCTTTGGCGTTCAAAACCCACTCGGCGCAAGATCACCTTAATACGGGTTAAGAGTTCAGGAACATTGAAAGGTTTAGCGATGTACTGGTCGGCGCCTGCTTGGTAGCCATCGAGCATTGAGGCATCGTCGTTAAGCGCGGTTAGCATAAGAATGGGAGTAGCAAAACGCTGACAAATACGTCTTGCTACTTGAATGCCGCTTAGGTTCGGAAGCATTACATCGAGTAGAACCAAATCGACAGGGTGAGATTGAATAAACTCAAGCGCGGATTCACCGCAATGAACAGTATCAACGTGATACCCCTCATTTTCTAACACTTCACCCAGTAATTCACACAACTGAATATCATCATCGACAACTAAAACGCGAGACATTACACATACCGATAAATAAGAACTGTTTGCATTCTAATTATCGTTATTATTGATTTCAATTATAAAGTGCCCGATTTCCTCTATAGAAGAAAATCTTTTTCAATCGGTACAAATTTTGATGCAGAATCGATAAGATTTTGAGCAGTTAACCCGGGAACACCATACACTTCAACAGGCTTGCCAAAGCGCTCTTTGATTCGCTCTACAAGGATTTCGAAATCACCGTCTCCTGATACCAAAACAATCGTATCAACCGTCTCAGCAAGTTCTATCGCGTCTAACGCAATACCCACATCCCAATCGCCTTTTGCACTGCCATCTCGACGCTGAATAAACGGCTTTAACTTCACATTAAAGCCCACACCACGAAGGATATGATGAAATTGACGCTGCTTTGGATCTTGGCTTGAGATTGCGTAAGCATTAGCTGCAACAACGTTACGCCCTTCCGTGGCAACATACCAAAACTGGTTATAGTCGAAGTTAGAACGGTATTTGTCGCGCGTCGTGTAGTAAACGTTCTGAACGTCGACCAAAATTGCTATGTTTTCCATAAATTCATACCTTTAGATTTTCCGTATACCCTATTCTATTCAATTGTAAAATGCGAGTCGCTTTACTCAATAAAAATGAACCTGCCAGCTATCGTTAACGTAAATCTAATATCTTTAGCGTAAAGCTAAGTGTCTTTACGTAATCCTAACTATGCTTATTGTAAGTGGATTTGTTTTGAGCGTTTCTTAGGTGGTTCTGATCTTCACCTTCTTCTTTACGTAGCGTTCAAATCGTACTCAGGCTTAGAGTTTTTAAAGGGAGGTTGGCAATGCTGCACCGACAAACACACAATTCGATCGTAAGCATCGACACAACCAAAGCGATGCAAACTTTAAATCAACCATCAAACTCTGGTAGCTGGTTTAGTTTGCTTAAACTACTGACCATCAGCACGTTAATAATCATGAGCTTAACCATCAATTCAGTACTCGCCTACCCCGCTTATTCTCACTCAAAGCCTTTGCCACACCGCAGTGTGATTTATTTCGCTCCAAAGGAAGATTCAATCGTTAAAGAGTTTCTGAATGAAGTGTTGCTCAATAACTGTCAATTGGACGAACGAGATGTCGTCATTATGGTTATTGCTGAGAGTGGTTACACAGTCCCAACTTGGTTAGAAGAAGAGTTTAACTTAGAAGCAGTCACCAGTATTTACGAGATCCCGAAAGGATCACATACCGCTGTTTTGATTGGTAAAGACGGGAAAGAGAAGCACCGATGGAGTGGCAAAACAGATTGGAAACAAATCACCAATATCATTGACGAAATGCCGATGCGCCAACAAGAAATGCAGCGACAAGGCAGCCGCTGCAGTATTTGATTCTTGATGGACTCAGTAGTGGCTTAGAGATCCAATTAGAAGGTCAAACGATCAAGCTTGTTTGTTAAACCAAGCAAGTTTTTCATGGAGCTGAGCCACGCTGCCTACAACAATCAGCGCTGGGCTCTTTGCGACGCTCGCAAGGTCAGCTAAATCACGTAACCCACCTCTAAACACCTTTTGTTCTTGGCGTGTACCGTTTTCGATGATCGCAACTGGCATGTCAGCTCGCATACCATTATCGAGTAGATTCTTCTGAATGTTCGGACTCTCTTTCAAGCCCATGTAAAACACGATGGTATGGTTGTGCTGAGCAAGAGATTGCCAGTCAATATCTTCGCCATCTTTCTTCAAGTGACCTGTAATAAACTGCACGCTTTGTGCATGATCACGGTGCGTCAACGGAATGCCCGCATAAGCCGTTGCTCCGGCAGCAGCTGTGATGCCCGGAATCACTTCAAATCTCACGTCATTCTCAGCTAGCGTTTCACACTCTTCACCACCACGACCAAAGATAAACGAGTCACCACCTTTTAGGCGTACTACGTGCTTGTTCTCTTGCGCTTTGGTCACTAATAGTTGGTTGATCTGATCTTGCGGTACACAGTGATGATCAAGCTTTTTGCCCACATACAGCATTTCTGCTTCTGGATTAGCCATCGCCAAAATATCTTTTGATACCAAGCGGTCATAAACCAACACGTCTGCTTGTTGAATCACTCGTGCGGCTTTTAGCGTAAGTAAGTCTGGGTCGCCCGGACCTGCACCTACCAATGAAACAAATCCTTTGTTTACTTCTTTAACATTCGATGGCGATACTTCTGACATGCTTTGCTCCGAAAGTTAGCTTGTTATATTTCAAGCTTAATTCTGTATGACGATTCATCGTTGTATGAATCACCAATATCCCTACTTCTTAGACTATCAGTTGTTGCCATAAAACTTTACGATTAATTCTAATCAAGATAGAAGTTTATATAACAAAACAATCTATTACGTTGGAAAACCCTGACATTTGCACCATCATCAAGCACACATTGCTCGCCTTAGGTACACGGTTATCAAAGTAGAGAGTGTTAAGATCAAAAAAGCCCCAAATCAACAGCTTGGGGCTTAACACACATTATTAGTTGCTCATTAACCTAGAACTATCTAATTACTTAGCGCCTAGAGAAGGAGCTGTTTTAGCATGAGTTAGGTATAGAGGAACACACGTCATTAATAGACCACCAACGATGTTACCTAGGATTGTTGGGATAAGGTTGAAGTTCAACCATGTCGCGATACCAAAATCAGCGCCAAGAATCATACCTAGTGGGAATAGGAACATGTTTACCACTGTGTGCTCAAATACGAGTGCGAAGAAGATGAAGATTGGGAACCACATCATTGCTACACGGCCAGATACTGTGCGTGCAGTCATGTTGCCAATCACACCTAGACATACCATAAGGTTACAGAAGATACCGCGTACGAAACACGTGATCCATCCGTCCATACCCATGTTTTCAAAACCTAGGCTACGACCTGTAGAAACAGCAATGAACTTTTGAGCAACAGCGTTTGGTTCTAAAGAGAAGTTACCCGTTAGTGATACTGCAACAAGGAAAGCAACAATCAAAGAACCGATAAGGTTACCAAGACCAACAATACCCCAACAACGTAGGATACGACCCCAAGTAATACCTGGGCGGTTGTCGAATTTCGCTAAAGGTGCAAGGCCGAATACGCCAGTTACTAGGTCATAACCCATTACACTTAGAATGACGAAGCCAACTGGGAACACAAGTGCGCCAACAAGGCCAATACCGGTTTGAACCATTGCTGTAATAGCAACAACAACCGCTAGAGAAAGGATGATACCAGCCATAGTGCTTCGAATCAGAAGATCGCGAGTACTTGTTTTCGTTTTCGCTTCACCCACATCAATCATCGTTTGAACGAATTCAGCTGGTTTGTAATCAGGAGACATAAGGTTGTCCTTAAAAAGTTTAAATTAAAAGTTAAAATTGGATAGGAAAAGGCTCTAGTTGCCGAGTTAAGGCAATATCGAGAACTAGAACCCTTGAACTATCAAATCTTACTCATCCGAAGATTAAGCAGAGATTTCTACAGCGCCTTTGGCAACACGAGCTTTGTACGCTTTCACGTTGAAGTTCTCGTCTTCCATGCACACACCTGTTGCTAGGTTAAAGCGTTGCTTCTTAAGTGGGCTTGCTACCCAAAGCTCTTCTTTGTGCTCAACAATCAAACCACGTGATAGCACGTTAGATTGGAAGTATGGGTCTGTGTTGCTAATCGCGAATACTTCTTCAGCCTCAGTTGGGCGGAATACAGCTACTTGCTCACCACCAACCAACGCACAAACACCTGTACCTGGGATAATGTCTTCGATCTTACAAACTTTGGTAAATGCCATGATGTCGTCTCCCCTTAAACAGATTCTACGTGAATGATGTCGCCCTGATGCTTTGAAGTAATGGCTTCAGGGTGTTTCTCAGTGAATGTCGCAGGACGGTGTTGTTCACGGCCATCATCAACAAACACAACGTTTTCATCACGGTCATCAGCATTGATGAAGTGTGCAAAGCGTTTAAGTTGAGCTTCATCGTTGATAGTGTCTGTCCACTCACAAGCAAAGTTATCTACTAGGCCAGCAATGTCAGTTTCAAGTTGGTCATTGATACCAAGCTTGTTGTCTACAATCACTTCACGTAGGTAATCAACACCACCTTCTAGGTTGTCCATCCATACCGAAGTACGTTGTAGCGGAGCAGCCGTGCGGATGTAGAACATCATGAAACGATCGATGTATTTGATCAGCGTTTCTTGGTCTAGGTCGCTTGCCAGTAAGTCTGCGTGGCGAGGCTTCATACCACCGTTACCACACACATACATGTTCCAACCAGCGTCTGTTGCGATAATACCTAAATCTTTACCTTGAGCTTCAGCACACTCACGAGTACAGCCCGACACACCGAACTTCATCTTATGAGGAGTACGGATGCCTTTGTATCGGTTCTCGATCATCACGCCTAGGCCAACTGAATCTTGAACGCCGTAGCGACACCAAGTCGAACCTACACATGTCTTAGCCATACGAAGTGCTTTTGCGTAAGCTTGACCCGTTTCGTAACCCGCAGCGATTAACTTCTTCCAGATAGCTGGTAAGTCATCTTTCTGAGCACCGAACAGGCCGATACGTTGTGCACCAGTGATCTTGGTGTACAGGTTGTATTCTGCAGCAACATCAGCAAGTACGCTTAGTGCTTGAGGTGTTACTTCACCACCCGCCATACGAGGGATTACAGAGTAAGTACCGTCTTTTTGCATGTTACCTAGGAAGTTGTCGTTGGTATCGTGCAGCTTCACTAATTCAGGCTTAAGGATGTGTTCACCCCAGCAAGAAGCAAGGATAGAACCTGCTAGAGGCTTACATACTTCACAGCCGTAGCCTTTACCGTATTTCTCTAATAGCTCATCGAACGTTTTGATTTCTTCGATGCGAATTAGGTGGAAAAGCTCTTGGCGAGAGTATGCAAAGTGCTCACACACGTCGTTCTTCACTTCAACACCAGCTTTAGCAAGTTCAGCGTTTAGTACTGAAGTCACTAGTGGAATACAACCACCACAACCAGTACCTGCGCCTGTTACTGCTTTGATATCACCGATTGTGTGGTGACCTTCAGCAACCGCTTGAGCGATCTTGCCTTTAGTCACATCGAAACAAGAACAGATAACAGCAGACTCAGGAAGAGAATCCGCGCCAAGTGTTGGCTTTTCAGCACCAGCATGAGCAGGAAGAATCAATGCATCTGGGTGTTCTGGTAGGTCGATTTCGTTCAGCATAAGCTGTAGAAGATCACCGTAGTCAGACGTGTCGCCAACCATTACTGCACCAAGCAGCTTCTTGTTGTCTTCAGTAACGATTAGACGCTTGTAAACTTCTTGTTCTTCGTTTTGGTAAACGTAGCTCTTACAGCCAGGAGTACGACCGTTCGCATCGCCGATAGAGCCTACTTTCACGCCCAAAAGCTTAAGCTTCGCAGACATGTCAGCACCTTCAAATGTGCTTTCGTTACCAACAACGTGGTCAACCGCTACCGTTGCCATTTTGTAACCAGGAGCCACTAGGCCGTAGAACGTTTGGTTCCAAGACGCACACTCACCGATTGCGTAGATGTCTTTGTCTGTCGTTTGACAGTGATCATTAATCTCGATACCGCCACGTGGTGCAATACCCAGCCCCATTTGACGAGCAAGTTTGTCTTGTGGGCGAATACCAGCAGAGAATACGATGAAATCAGTTTCTAGCTCTGTACCGTCTGCAAAGCGCATTACGTTACGAGCTTCAGTGCCTTCAGGAGCAATCTCAAGCGTGTTCTTACTTGTATGTACGTTAACGCCCATACGTTCGATTTTTTGACGAAGTTGGTTACCACCCGCTTGGTCAAGCTGCTCAGCCATTAGCTTTGGAGCAAACTCAACAACGTGCGTGGTTACACCAAGAGCTTTTAGTGCGCCTGCAGCTTCAAGACCAAGCAAACCACCACCAACAACCACACCAGATTTAGAATTCTTAGCGGTTGCTTCGATAGCTTTCAAGTCTTCGATTGTGCGGTAAACGAAACAGTCTTTACCTTCGTTACCTTTGATTGGCGGAACGAATGGGTATGAACCTGTAGCAAGGATTAGCTTGTCGTATTGAATTTCACGACCAGTACTTGAGTAAACTGTTTTCTTTTCACGGTTAACGTTAATAGCACGCTCACCGATCAGCATGTTGATGCCGTGTTTCTCGTAGAAGCCTTCTTTAACTAAAGAAAGTTCGTCCGCAGTATGGTGTGAAAAGTAAGAAGAAAGGTGTACACGATCATAGGCTACGCGAGGCTCTTCACAGAAGACTGTGATGTCCATGTTAGCAACGTCTGTCTTCTCGACTAAATCTTCGATATAGCGATGGCCGACCATCCCGTTACCGATTACGACTAGCTTCATCTTGCTCATAAGAATTCCTGAAGGTTATATATTTCTTAACTGAGCGAATAATGAATTATGAAAGAAAATGAAAATATGATGTAAATCAATTACGAAATCGAACTACCCTAAAGGGGTAGGACAAAAGAGGTAGATCTGCTGATTTATCATACGAAGTAAACGAATAACCGTAGGTTTAATAAGGTTTAGCGGGGTTTTATATACACTTTCGTGCAGTAAATAAGATGTTATAAAGTTTCACAATAGGTTAGCAGCAACACAAGTAAATGACAATCATTTTCACTTGTGGTCATAATAAGTGTAATAACTCATGAAAGCGTTACAGGATCATGAGCAACTATGTATAAATATGAAGAATTTAATGACGCAAAAGACAGTCGCCCTTTTCCATTCCCCACTCATTCCACTCACAAACGGCGCAATTGGTTAACAGATGCTGTTGGTTGTTTAGCAAATGATAGGTTTACATAAGGAAAAGACCGGCACAAAAGTGATCTGATATAGCTTGTTCCTAGTGGTGCTACTGATTAGAGAGCATACGTGGAAGTTTGAACATAGCATGAGGGTTTAGAATTTCAGATAGCAAAAAGGCCAGCATTTCTGCTGGCCTTTCAACTTTGAATAGTGGAGGCGCCTCCCGGAGTCGAACCGAGGTCCACGGATTTGCAATCCGCTGCATAGCCACTCTGCCAAGGCGCCTTCAATAGTGTTTTAAGAGAACAACTCTTTTGATTCCTACCAAAAAAGGTAACAACCAAATAGATGGTGCCCCGGG